>QMXE01000207.1 GCA_003661975.1 Candidatus Bathyarchaeota archaeon | reverse complement strand
TCTCAACCAGAACGTTCATAACGTTGTGATCGCCGAGCCTGGTTCTGAAGCTCAGATAATAACTGGATGCGCCGTTCACCCAAATATTCACGGCGGACTGCATGTTGGAATCTCTGAGTTCTACATAAAGGAGGACGCTAAGTTAACTTTCACCATGATCCATGCGTGGAATAGAAACTTCGATTCGCGTCCAAGATCAGCAGCTCTAATTGGGGATAATGCTACCTTCGTAAGTAACTATCTGCTCTTTCAGCCAGTTAAAAATCTCCAGATGTATCCGGTTGCATACTGTAAGGGAGTCAATTCTAGAGTTGAATTTAACAACATAATATATGGATCCGGAGATTCGCATATAGACGTAGGTTCCAAAGTTATTCTCCAGAATAGTGGAGCTAGAGGGGAAATAATAACTAGGGCGATAGCGACGGATAATGCTAAAATATATGCTCGTGGCCTGCTTCAAGGCGAGCATGAGGAGAGCAGAGCACACTTAGAATGCAGGGGTCTCCTATTATCAGATAGAGCAATGATTTACACGATTCCAGAGCTTCTCGCTAAGGCTCAAGGCGCTGAGCTCTCCCATGAAGCTGCTGTTGGAAAGATCGCTGAGGAGGAAATCTACTACTTAATGGCTAGGGGATTCTCTGAGAAAGAGGCAGCCTCCTTGATAGTGAGAGGATTCATGGATATAAGCATATTTGGACTTCCCAAGGATCTTGAAGAGAATATCAAAAGAATAGTTAAGGCTACGGCTGAAAGAGCTCTATAAAACAGATTGCAAGACATCCCCTAATAATTAGATAAAAAATCTATAATTCTTTTCTGGAGGCTTCCCTCTCTTAACCCTATGACATAATCGACTATGTGATTTACATTTCTAAATTTGAGATTTAAAAGCTTACTGAAGCCCCATCCAGTACATTTTATGCTTGAGATAACCGATGCAGCCGTCACGGATTTAACCAAGTCCCGCGTTAGCTGTAGAGAAGCCAAGAAGGCACCGCACCATACGTCTCCAGCCCCTGTTGTGTCGACTATCCTTTCAATCGGAAATCTCAGTGCTGGAATCATCTGGACGCCGCTCTCCTCAGAGGAGATTATAGCTCCGAACTCTCCCAGCGTGACAATTAAGGTCTTCGCCTTCAACATCTTTATCGCTAGGGATAATGAGTCAACTCCTGCCAAGGCTTTAGCTTCAGAATCATTTAGGATGAAATAATCGACTTCTTGAGCCATGTCTCTGAGAATCTCTCTATTCCTTCTCGTCTTCATATATCCGAGCCACGCATTTATTGAAATCTTAACCTTCGGTGACTGTCGAATCTTTCTAATGATTCTTTCAACTCTCGTCGGAGGAAGCGGAGATATATGAACCATGCCACCTGATAGCATAGCTCTTGAAGGCACTATTGCCGATGAAATTCTAGTTCCAGCACCATAGGCAGCCTCGAGATACTCTGCCTCCCACTTCTCATCATACCTTATTCTAAACCTAGTGGAGGGCATCTTAGAGTACTTTATGAATCTTCTTGGAAACATGCTCAAAATATCCCTATATGGATAGTCTTCGCCTATCACTGAGACTAAACGAACATCATCAACAAGTGTTTTCGCAGCTACCGCAGCATATAAAGCCGCTCCTCCAGGCTGGGTATTAACTCCGCTAATGGTCTCAACGTGATCGATTGAGACGTGACCTATAAATGTTAAGCTTTCAGTCAACGAATAATTCAACCCCAGTATCTAAAGAGTTTAACATTTCCTCATCCTTAAAGATAACCAAACTTATTCTTTTAGCTAATATTTATTAAATTCTTTGTAGACTAAATATCGACACGGGGAGAACTTTCGGATGCGCAGAAGATCCATTAGGAGTGAAGTGAGGCGTAGATTGCCCAGGATACTGATTAACGTCATTGTTGCGTTTCTTTTTTGGATCATAAGTCAGATAGGCCCCCTATTCGTTAAAGGCATAATTATTCCCGGAATAAATCTGCCTCCTCCCTTTAATACTGTCTCTTCGATAATTGGATTAACAGCAACATTAGTCATGATATTATTCCTTATAAGAGCTGTGTCCGACATATTATTCTTTACCGATGTCTCAACTGAGATTTTCCTGAAAACTTTAGGGATTAAGGAGAAGAGGCCTCTAAAGAGGGCGGCGAGGGACATAACGTATATTATTCTAACATTGCTATTGGTAACGGCGGCTTCACCCATCTTATCCTCCATCCCCCAAGTCGGCGGATACTTAAACGCTATATTGAGTTTCTCTGCTCTTGGAATATTTTTGATCCTAATTTATGATATAGGCAGAGTTATACACGAGGTTCTATCCGAAAAGACGCGGAGAATGGCTGACCGGATCAGTAATCACATTGAGGAGAGAAGAAATCGGAGGGGGAGGAATGAACACAACAGCAACTAGTTTCATCATGATCTATCTTTTAACGTTGCTACTTATAGCCACCGACATGGTTCCTATGTCCGTAGCCGCTCTCATCGG
>QMXE01000206.1 GCA_003661975.1 Candidatus Bathyarchaeota archaeon | reverse complement strand
ATTTAGGAGAACTGTGCTTAAAAACATCTTTGCAGGAAATCAAAACCCTCTGATCAAAATTCTTAGTCCTATCACTCATATTAGCACCAAAAACAACACCCTTAAGCTTAGCCCAAACACAAGCAGCAGCACACATAGGACACGGCTCAAAAGTAGAATAAAGCCAGCAATCCTTAAGATAAACAGACCTGAGCTTTTTACAAGCCTTTTCAATAGCATTAATCTCAGCATGCCTAGTAGGAAGATTAGCTTCATGAACAGTAGTAACAGCTCTAGCAATAACCTCATCACCCTTAACAATAAAACAAGCAACAGCACTCTTTTTCTCAGCAAGACCAATAACCTTACGCATAACTACCTTATCAGGATGCTTCATAAAAAAAACAAAAAATAAAAACCTTTTAAATAAGTTTTCATTCACAAGAAAAAAACGATACCATCTGTTATGAGGTAATTTAGTGCGTCGTACCTGTAGGTATTTTTAGCTCATTTTTATCGATGATTATCCAATATGTTTTAGTTTCAGCATTGAATTTCTTTAGGAATTTTATGATTTTGGCTTCATCTTTAGCTTTTACGATCACTGTTGATCTTATTGGTTTGTTGTGTGGTATTTCTGTGAGTAGTCCTTTTCTTTGGTATTTGTATTGGTTATTGTTTGATTTGTCTACATATCCAAAGAAGTTTCTTTTGAATTTGCTTCTGGTTTGGTGGTCAATATTTCCGAGTGTGTAGCAGATGAGTTTGGCTTTCATATTGTAGTTTGAGAATAGATAAGTATATAAACCTTTTTACTAACTTATAAGTTAGTAAAGAGGTGAGATTAGATGGGAGTTTTCAAACAAAGAAAATTAAGATTAAAGATTAGAAAAATAAAAGATACAATTAAGTATGCGAATGAGGATTGTCATAAGGATATACTGAAGTTAAACAATTCTCAAAAGCTGTGTGCTTGTCCAGAGTGTAAGAGCAATGAGAACGTAAGATACACTGGTACAAACAAAGGCATGAACAAATTTGTATGTAATAATCCAAAACATGAAAGATCAGTTTGGTTCTCTACCTCAACATCATACGAAGCTATGGAGATATATAGAGAAAAACTAGCGCAAAACCTGTGTCTTCTAACTTGTACAAATTCTGTTGTTAAGGGGATTAGACTCTATAATGAAACATCAAAATACTTTGTAGAGTTTGCTCTTGAAGCATTGTACGAGTTTATTAATGAAGAGGTTAATCAGTCAGTTATAAGGATAGACAAAAAAGCTGACATTGTAACTGTATTCTTAGACCTTTCTGGATCAGGCCTTGCTAAAAACAAAGCAATCATTCTCGCAAGAGTTGGAGATAAGACTATTTTTGAGATTGTAACAGTTTCTAATTATCTGAGTTCGCATAAAATAATAGCGGCAGTAAAAAAGAAGCTTAAGATCTCTAGAAAAACAAAGCTTGTCTTTATTACTGATGGCGAGAAATGTTTTGTTGACTCAATAAAACATTTTTTTCCGGATGCTCTTCATATAAGGCAATTTCACTCAAAAAGCTGTAAAGGGATTATTTATATTCATTTGAAGTATATGAAGAATGAATATACTATCAGGTGTTTATGGGATTCTGTTTTAAATGATGGTAAGGCCTCTAAAGCGGTTGTAAAGATGAGGGAGTTAAAAGCTAAAAAAAGACTGAATGACAAAGAGCATAAGAAGAATATAAAGTATTCTGACTTGTCAAAAGATGTCATAGTCTGGGAAGGTACAGTTTATCTGCCTAGAGGTGTGCGAAGAGTTCTCACACCAAATAAAAGGAACAAGAAGAATTTAACAATTAAGCAAAAACTAAATACCTACACTACTGACACTGCTCCGATTATCTTTAAAGGAACATTAGAAGAAGCAAAGAAACTGAAAGTAGTGGTTTATTGCTTTGGGATACTAAAGAAGATCTTTGGCGGTCTTTACATTACATCTAATGTTGTTGAGACTATCTTTAATTTTAAAACTAAGTTTTCCCCTCATAGGACAATTAAGTTTGGTCAAAGATTATTAGTTTGTGTGATCTATAATTGTTTAATCCTTAAGGGAAAGACTAAGAAAGAATTGATTAAGTTCTTCAAGGAAAGGGTTATTACTTATGAATTCATAATGCAAAAAGTCCTCTATGGCTCTGGTCTGCAAAAAAATAAACATGAACCACCTTCTTTTATCGAGATAATAAAAGAAGCAATTTTTAAAAATAAAAAGTTAATTCTGCATTATTGTGACAGAACACATAAACATACATCAAGGATTATAACTCCACAAAAGATTGTGGTTAATGATTACAACAATACAACACAAATTGAATCATTTTGCCATTTAAGAAAAGAAAAAAGAACATTCTACCTTGAAAGAGTGAGAGATATTAGAATATACGATCAAGAAGCTATATGCCTATGAAATATACCTAGTAACAGATGGTATCAAAAAAACAACAGTTAGCTTTAAATACTAAAACCATTTAATAAGAACATAAAAAAAGGTGAGGCAATAAT
>QMXE01000205.1 GCA_003661975.1 Candidatus Bathyarchaeota archaeon | reverse complement strand
AGTTTTCTTGCGGTATTCTTTATAAATGGTTTGCAATAAACTCAAGAGTTAAAGGGAGAAGATTAGCATGGCCAGATTAGAAATGAATATTTGGGAGCTCTATCCCAGACGTGAGGAGATCACGCTACAATCAGTTGAAAGACTCTCCGAAGGGGTTGGTGTAAGACTCAGATTGAATACATGCATAAAAGAGTTTTCCCATTTCTTGTATACGATTGATAATATGCCACCAAAAAGGAGCAGTGATGGTCAGATAATCGTGCGCTTCGAAGACCCGCATAAGCCAGTAGAGCAACATGCATTAATATATGTGAAGGCTGTTTCTAAGACGGGGATATCCTCTAAACCTCACGTGATTAATATCCACTATTACTCGAGGGAGTTCTGGCGTCAATCAGGTCTAACGCATCCTGCTCAATTAATAGTTGAAAGCATGGATACCTTCTTATCTTCCAGCCGGGTTGAAGATTGGACGACGCAATATATTACGCGTGAGGAGAGATCCTACGCTCAAAAGAAATGGGGATCATTGATTGTGAATGCTAAATCAGATTACGAGGCTGTTAAGGCATTAGCAAAGTCTTTAATCGATGATTTGGAGCAGTTTCGAGGGATACCTTCAGATGAGATGGGTAAGCTATCCCCATTTGAGCAGTATGAACGAGTTATGGCTGGTAAGGATCACGTTTGGTGTGGAAATCTATCGGCTATCTTCTCACATGCATGTAATGCCCTAGGAATACCTTGCCGATGCATAGAGATGATCTATCCGTGGCGTCAATTACCTTGGCCAATAAATAAACCAGACCCGGAAGAGGGATATCAACTTTTGCTGGCTGATGGACATGGCACCACAGAGATATTCAGCGAATCGTATAATGAGTGGATATGGATCGACCTGTCATTTCATATTCTAGGGGCATATCTGGGAGAGGTTGGGCCCCTAAATCTATTCGAGTTCTACTTCTTTTTGAATAATCCGAATAGGGCTGATGCTCTTCGCGTGGTTGAATATGATCCAACAATAAAGACGGAGAGGCTAATATCCGTGACGGAATTTCAAAAGAAGAGAAGTCTATCCGTGTTTAAGAGAGACCAGCAGTTCCAGTATGGGGTGACTTTATGGCCATTAAGAGGTTCGCATCCAGAATGGCTTTCACCCCAATATTTCTAGACTTGAATCGTATGAACTAACACAATCCACATAAAACCTATCAGGCGTCCATCAAGGAGACCATTGAGGAATTATTATCCGATCTTAAACGAGGAGATGATTAAAGTGGCGCTGGAATGGATTGTAAAGATCATAAGAGGCGAGCATCACGTCAGATGCTCTTAAGTTCTTACTTGACGAAAACGTTCCAAAACGAATCGAAATTCTTTTTGGATGCTTCTTTTCCCTTATGTCCAAATGAATTCATATATTTTTTGAAGAGAACAGAGTGATGCAAAATACAATTATGCTCCATCCTATAATATTTTTCTGAATTAGTGCCGATGAGATATTAGAAAAGTATAAACGATGCAGGATGTGACTATTTTTATGGATGCAATATGAAGGATGAGAAAAAGAGAGTTTTCGTCGGCCGCATTATATTCAGAAAGGTCGGTCGAGTTGGTAGAATTAAGGTGCCTGCTAATGGCCGTAAGATTAAAGCTGAGAATCAAAGTTGATGAAAGATCAGTCGTAGCCGTATCCCTCCTTAACAGCGGTTATGAGGCGCCAACTCCGCAACTACTCATTCCAGTGGATCTGGCGAGAAGACTTGATCTCTGGCCTCCCCATCACGCTTCAGAAGTAACGCTGGATACTGCAGGCGGCCCTTTAAGAGCCTGGATCTTTCCAGGAGTGGCAAAGATAAGCGTCCTAACGGAGAGTACTGAATCGAGGGAGACAACCGCCGACATAATAGTATCGCCTTTAGCCGATGAGCCTCTAATCAATGATAAGCTCGCAGATGAATTGGAAATCGCTGTAGAATCATTTGGAAAGGGATTGTGGAGATTCAGTTGGGAGCCAAAGGAAAAACTGAGGAAAAGCGAAAGCAGATAGCAAAACGTAGAACAATCCTTATTCCATTCTTATAACGCTTCGAATCTAATTTTCCAGAGACGAGATATGGCTAATCTCGAAATGTTATGTTAGATCTTCGTGATGTCGGGATCTTCTGCGACTGCTACTTCCCGTTCATTGCATCACTGGGATGTTCTGAGGATCTAAAGGCGAAGAAAGGAATTTGAATCCTAAATGGTGGCGCCGGGTGCGGGATTTGAACCCGCGAGGCCACGTGGGCCACAGGCTCAGCAGGCCTGCCCCCTACCAGGCTATGGTAACCCGGCCGCTACGTAACGCTCCTCAAGTATCACTGCACGGTTCAGACAATTAAATTTTACCAGCAATCTAGATATAAGAGTTTTCTGACATATTTGCCGTGGATAAGACTTAACAATCTGATGTGAAAATTTTTGCGTATCCAATCAGCCTTTTTTAGCCGAGCAAGCCGAGCCTATCGAGTTCATCCGCGACCTCCTTTAGGTCT
>QMXE01000204.1 GCA_003661975.1 Candidatus Bathyarchaeota archaeon | reverse complement strand
GCAACTGCAATACGGAACTTCACATGGAACATATTCGCTGACCATTATATAGAAGCTGTGAAGTCCAGAGCATATAATAGCAGCGGAGACTTCGATGAGAAGCTTCAGAGGGGAGCATGGTATACGCTGCATACGGTCCTAATAACCCTGCTGAAGCTCCTAGCTCCAATAACGCCATTCATAACCGAGAAGATATGGCTTGAGATATACTCAGACGAGAGCATACACATCCAAAGCTTTCCCGAGAGAAGGGCGGAGTGGGAGAGTGAGATGGGCATGTTACTCCAGAAATTCATAGAATTCAATAATGCAGTGTGGAGATACAAGAAGAGTAAGGGCGTGCCTTTAAGCCAAAGAATGCCGGTTAAACGCGTGTATGCATCTCCTGAGCTCAAGCCCTTAGGGGACGATCTAAAGGCCATGCACAGAATAGATGAACTGAGATTTGAGACTCCAAAGAATACGGAGGGATTGGTTAGGCTATCCGATGAAGTCTTCGCCGAGGAGTAGAACTGCCACTACATGAAGAACCTCAGATCAACCTGGCCTTTGCGGCCCTTAGGCTCGACTACCCTGATCTTCTCCTTCATGATTATGTGCATTCCATACTTTGCCGCCACAGCATCCACGCCTGTCCTCTCTTTTATAATCCTAGCTTCTCTAAGCGGCGACTTCATTATCATGAGCATTCCAAAGTGGGTGATCACTAGGAGCTCAGGCTTCACCTCCTCCGCGATTCTCGCAGCGTCATCTGTGGTCATGTGTCCCTTCCAGGGCTGACCGGATGGCCTTAAAACCGAGAGTATTAGAAGCCTCACCCCGCGGAAAAAATCTGATAGGCCTTCAAAGTATTCTGAGTCTGGAAGGTACCCGAATGAACCGAACTTCTGTGTCTCAAACTTGAATCCTACGGTGTCCGGGTCGGCATGTATGGCTCTTCCAACCTCAATGTTGAGGTCTCCTATGCTGAATTTTTCTCCCACTCTAGCATCTATGATCTTCTCTGGCAATTGCATGTGATACCTCGTGATCATCCGGTCGCAGATCTCATTTCCCTCCAATACGCTGTGAGCCGCCGCTAGTACGCCTCTCTTCCTCTTCCCACCGTCAGTCATGGCCTCTATTAGTAGACACGCATCATTCGTATGGTCGAGATGGGAATGCGATATAAGAATGGCATTTATCTTCTGCGGGTTTAATCCCTGCTCAATCGAGTATATGAGTGCCCCTGGGCCTGGATCCACGTGCATATTCACCTTCTCCGTGATTATCCTTATCCCTCCTGTTCTCGCCTTCTGCGTCATCATCGCGAATCTTCCGCCGCCAGTCCCCAAGAATATTATCTCAACCACCTTTCTCGCCTATCATCTCAGCGTTTATATCCAATGCAGAAATGCCATTTTTTCTTAGTTAAATCTTTGGGGATTAAGGGGAGAATTTTATATTTCCTACAGGGCTTTTTCATGATGGTGTCATCATTGAAGATCGTATTGAGGATCGGTGGATCAGTCATTGGCTCTCCGCCGAATCCAGAATTGATCAGCAGATATGCAGAGATGATCAAGGATCTGATGAAGGAACATGGGATCGCCGTTGTCGTCGGAGGGGGGAGACCGGCACGGGAGTTCATTAAGCTAGCCAAGGATATAGGCCTAGATCAGGAGGGGCAGGATGAGGTTGCAATCTCAGTCTCACGCATATTCGCTCAGCTCATCTCCATGCGGATTGGAGGCTACTCTTGGCGGGAGATCCCGAAGTCACTTGATGAGGCGAAGAGGATCCTTAAGGAGAGGGAAATAGTCATAATGGGCGGGCTTAAGCCCGGAATGACAACGGATACTGTCGCCGCACTATTAGCCTCGGAGATAAAGGCCGATATGATAGTTAAGGCTACAGATCAGGATGGAGTCTACACTAGGGATCCAGCCAAATACGCCGACGCCGAGAAGATAGATGAGATGAACTTTGACGAACTAATAGGGCTTCTCGAAAGGGACAGGCACATAGCGGGGATACATCAGATAATCGACCCGGAAGCCGCAAGGCTACTAAGAGAGAAGAAGATAAAAACCATAGTCGTAAATGGATTCAACCCAAAGAATATCCTAGCAGCAATAAACGGAGAGAAGATCGGAACATTAATCCACAAGAAAGGATCAGCATAACATCCAGAAAAGATAATTAAGTCGAACTGGATCAGATCGAATGGGCGGGGGTGGCAGAGCCAGGTCAAACCTGACGGCCAGATGCGCGGGACTCAAGATCTAAGGCCTTAGATGGGGTATCCCGTCCCGAAGGGGTTCGTGGGTTCAAATCCCACCCCCCGCACCAAAAACCACACTACGGAACTTCGGAGACTTATTTAATTGAGAGAAGGAATGAGTGGGAATCTGCCTTTTAGCGGATAAGTTGTGCTCAGCGAAGTTTATATGAATACATTTGATATATTTTGTATTGCGGTGTCTTCTTTGTCTGAAACTATCAGCCTAAGATTGTCTCGTGAAATGATAAGGAAGCTTCGCGAGTTAGCAGAGAGGGAGGGAAAGGATAGGTCGG
>QMXE01000203.1 GCA_003661975.1 Candidatus Bathyarchaeota archaeon | reverse complement strand
TAAAATAGGGCTTCATAAAGAAATCCTTTTAATCTATTCCAATCTGCCGCTGGATTCCCTCCGTATTGCTGTTTTATTAGATTCCATTCTTCTAAGACCGATTCGTGGAGTCCTTCCTTTATCTTTTTCCTATTTTCCTCGAATTGATAATAGTCGGAGGAAAGATCGATAGCTGGATTCTCCCATAAATAATCCCTGATTCTTCCGAATAATCTGCGTTTTATTAAGTCTGCCAATTCCCAGTATTTTTGTTTATTCATATATTCACTATTATTCCTCAAAGGTCAATCACTTCTCAAAATCGAGTCTCTTTCTCATAAAATTTTCTGAGACTTGAAACATTCAAATTCGAAAGCAACATATATAAGTGAGGGCTACATTTCTCTCAGATAACGACGAAGAAATTGGGAAAATGACTTTACATCGATTTTTATTTTTTCCAGAAGTTTATTCTGAAATTTTCTCAATAGAGGCTTATTTAGTACACATATACAGCTAAGCATGTAGAGCTTACATAAGCGTAGCTTGTCTATCTATGCATAAGCTAAATAATGAGCTCGACTGTTATTGGAGCTTCTGACCTTCTTATTCTGCATAACGATCAACAGCTTACACAGTTATCTACAAAGCTTCAAGATACTGACTTGACTTAGAGCTTATCCTTAATGATCTGTCTGCATGTAGCTTATCCATTTACGACTTGTTTTCGTGTAGATAAGAATATCATAATGGAGTTATTAGTGTATCTTGATCTTTCTGGAACTTTTGGGTTCATATGGTATAGTAGAGAGAACTATCTAAGCATTACACCACAGAGGTCTTATTTCATGACAGATTATAAGGAAGCTAATCGAATTTATAAAAAATTCAGACATTCAAATTCAAGAAGTAAATACTCCATAATTCATAGCTGCTCATCTAATCTTCGAAAATTCCAAAGATACAGTCAAGAAGAAAGGAAAGACTCAGTAGATGCATTTACCTCAAAAGAGTTGATCAGGGAAAGAAATGAAGGCACTCATGAAGAATCAAAGAGGTCTGGAGATACCGTTACTACTTTGTTGGATTATCTTCCTGATGAAGTAAAGGAAAGATATAGAACAGCAGATAACCCAAACAATTCAGAAAAAATAGAAAGAAAGAGGGAAAATCATCACTACTTTCTCTACTCTGGAGAGGAAGAATCCAAGTGGTTAAGGGATCTTAAGAAAATAGTTACGGATAGAGAGAACTATCCAGAAATATGGTATGGATACACTCTCCTTTTTAGAAAAGCTAAGAAGAATGGGATCATTAATAGAAGGAACATTGAGAAATGGAATGAATTAGTAGAATCCTATGCTAAGCAATACTCTAAATTCACAATCCATTTTATAGCAGAAAGAATCAAGGATACTTACGTTGAAGCTGAAAGACATCTTGAAGAGCATTTAAATAGTCTAGTAAGATTCGGAAATAGGGAAAGAGAATATGCAAGAAAGATCTTCGATTTGTTAGCTAAACTTAAAGGGCTATCTGAAGCCCTAAGGAAGAAGACGTTAAATAGATACTGGGCACTGCATGAAAATCATCTTTGAAAACAACACTTTCAAAGAAACCTTAGCTGATCCAGATTACGCATAAGAGAAGTTGTGGATTGTCATATTGACTTCTAGAGAAATGGAAAATGACTATTTTACTTGTTATGATCCATTAGCTCTTAAGTTTGATCTAGGAAGTAAATGTTAACCAGCTAACATTTTAAGAATAAGATTTAAAATGCCTACTCTTACTTGTAGTGCCGTTAACATGATCTATCCTAGAACCTTAATTTCTTGTCAACAACGATAAGCAAGAAGAGATTCGGGATGATCTTTCTGAAGAAATTATAGTTAAAGAAGCCATTAGAAGATACATAGATCTAGAACAACTCCAAGAAGACCGACAAATTGAGAAGATAGAGAAAAAATCTTGTTGAATCAGATTAGGACATAAGTTCTAGCTAAGCCTTGAGTCCGCTTGATTCTTCTCATCTGATGACAGAATTCAGGAGAGAATACTTTATGATCAAAAGTAAATATCCTGTCCCTAAAACTAAGTATCTTCAATCTATTGGAAAACTCTTACCACATAGAATCTGTCAGATCCTTAAGGAACTAGGATACAAGACATGGATGAACCCGAATCAAGGGAATGGTGTGGACATCAAGGTTTGGCATAATAGAAGGTTGGTTTTAGTAGCTGAAGTTCTTAACTGGTCGGTGGGTTCATATCTTTCAGAAAAGAGAAGCAGAAACATAAAGAATAATTTGAATCAGTATAGTTGCCCAAAGGTTCTGATTCACACAACATTAAGCAACCATGAAGTCGAAAAATTTGCAGACACAGACATTATAGTCTTCAAGATAGGCTATCAACTCTTACCCAAATATCTTTACAACTTCTTCAGAGAGAAGAACCAAGTACAGGAAAGAAAATACGACTCCAAAGAAACTAGAGAAGATTTGAAAATGAAGATTCAGACTCTTATGGAAACTATCATTCACTGAGTGATTCGTCATTTAACATCGATTACAAACAACAATAT
>QMXE01000202.1 GCA_003661975.1 Candidatus Bathyarchaeota archaeon | reverse complement strand
CTCAGGTTTTTGATGATGAATAGCGGTCTCCTCTTACATCCATCCGTTATGACCACTAAATAGGTCTTCTTTGGATCAAATCTCATGCATTCTCTCCATATCACGAATAGGGCTTGGCCTTGAGAATAGGCTTCTACCTTCTTTTTCTCGATAAGCTTACCCGTCTGCCTATCATGGAAATGCAGCTCTAGCCTATATTGAGGCTCTTCATCAGGCTTAGGTCTAAACATTCTCTCCATCTCCCTACTATCAAATTACGCAGACCACCACTTATACATCAACCATTTTACATGACTGTCAAACTATAGAGATGTCTATCTGAGAGATGTCGCCTAGTCACCCTAATTTAAAGCATGATGCACATTATTAGTATGAACGGAAAGGCTTGGATGATTGGAAAAAGTCTGGGAGTGTTGATTCTATCGGCTCTCTGCCTACTACCGATGCTTGGAGGAGTCTTCGCTCAAGAATCTAATTCGACCACCACTACTACCACTACCTCGATTCAGATCCCGCAGATAGATGTCGCTCCGCTGATTAATCTAGTGGTCGCATTATTGCCTGCAATATTAGTGATCGTTATCATTAGAGCGGTTCTTGGATCTATAAGCGGATTCGCTAGATTTTCGAGGATTAAGAATAAGTTTAGTGGATGGTTTAATGCCGTTAATAATTCTAGGATGGTCAAAGTATTACCAGCCGTGTTGATGGTGGCGTTCCTATGTTTTGGCTTCATTTCAGGTGTAGCAGCTGAGACCAGCTCAACATCTACAATAGATGTTAGCTCCATGATTGATTTGGTTATGAGTCTGCTACCGCTAATAATCGTTCTAGTGATCGTCAAGGCTTTGATGAATGCGTTTAAGGGCTTAGGGTAGGTGAGAATCCATGAGGCTCAAGAATTTCTTTAGAAGGGCTAAGGCTAAGCTGCTAATACTTGGATTAACGATAACCGCATTCATTCCAGCCGTTCTAGCAGAAGAGGGATCTACTGTAGCGGGCTTAGATCTCTCAGGTCTCATTAATCTCGTGATGGCGATTCTACCGCTATTCATAGTGATGATAATAATTAAAGCGATTCTCGACGCATTCAGCAAACTCGGCTAAAAGGGGGTTGATAGAGATGAGACCCCCAAAACACTCCCCACTTTTTCTAGCGATATGCATAGCCCTAGCAATAATGCTGTTCATCAGTTATCCAATACCAGTCTATGCCATACCAATAGTCCCCATAATAGGGATTCTAAGCCTCGCATTTGGCCTCTTCTCTGGATGGGTTATATGGGGATTAAGTCAAAAAGAGGCTAGAAGCCCTGGGGTTACGCTTGACAGCTATGTCTCCGAAATAGCATCCGCTTATGAACATGATGTCCAAATGCTTAGCAGTTATGGATATACGGTTATTGCTTCCTTGGAGCGGATGCGACTTTATTATGCTAGGTTGGCTGAGCATAGGGTCTTAGATTATCTTGACAAGGATACCGAGTATTTAGATCAATATGAATATGAGATCATGATAGATGTGGCCAACGATCTATGTAATCTTACTAATGCCTATTTCACGAGCTTGGATAATATACTGGATCATTTGAATTGGCTTAGCTATGATAGATTTACTGGAGATCTTCAAAACTATAAGATTTACGTAGGTAATTATATAACTCCACATGCTAGAAATTTAGATGATGTCAGCGATATTTGGATTTATTTTGAAGTTACAGGAAATCAACCAGTTAAGGTATTTGATTGTAATACCAAGACTTTAGCTAATGCTACTACTCTACAGAGGTTTGATGCTAGGCATGTATTGATTTTAGCTGGCTCAGTAATTACTGGAATAGCGGTTAAACTTGGAGCAGGTGGAACTGTCGAATATGGTTATCACATAGTTAGTTTTATCGGTCCAAATGGGGAGATTAAAAAGATTGATCTTGGGTATCAGAACTTGAAGAAATGGCATGTCTTGGATGTGGTGAATTATATTGATAGTATATATGATACCGCATGGAGCTATGCTAAGGCATATCATCAAATGCTTAGAGGCGTGGGCTACACCAATAAAAATCAAGTTCCAGACAACCTATTAGTCGTTCCGCCTGATGTAGTTTTTCCGACTCCATGGAATCTTGAACAGAATTATAGTATGACTCCAGAAGAGGTTATGGCATATTATGTCGGGCTGCTAGAGAGCTTGCAAAAATGGTTTAATGAGAGCAATTATAGGCTAGCCCAGTATCTCAGCCATCTAAACGTTACCATGCCTGATGTTAGAGAATGGCTTAAAAACGTGGTGATAAGATTCCCAAATGGCACTATTTGGCTGAATGTTACAAGGCTGATCCCTATATGGTATCCAGGTATTCAGACCTTCTATCCAGGTCAAGATAATGTTTTGCAGAATCCTATGGGAGCTTTAGTCCAGCTGCCTAATGGAGAATGGATGTATGTTCAGATTCCAAGCGGATATATGATTAATCCAGCCCTCATTCATACGCCGTTTGGAGAGACTACTAATCCTTGGACTCTGCAGCCATATCAAGGAGGATTTAATCCAATTTATGAACAATATCAATCTCCAGAACCTGAGT
>QMXE01000201.1 GCA_003661975.1 Candidatus Bathyarchaeota archaeon | reverse complement strand
CATAAGTTTTCGTCAAACTAGGAGGTTGAGGGGTTATGTTGCGGATAGGAGGCATGTCTCTTGGCTTTATCAGTCTCGAATGGCTGCGGAGAGGGAATTCGAAGCCCTAAGGATTGTTTATCCATGTGGGGTTTCTGTTCCGGAGCCTATTGGGCATAATAGGCATGTGGTTGTGATGGATTATATTGAGGGGGCTGGATTGTATAGGGTATCGGAGATTCCTGATGCTGATGTGGTCTTAGAGGAGATTATTGCGAATGTTAAGGTTGCTTATTGTAGGGCTGGCGTTATACATGCGGATCTAAGCGAATATAATGTTGTTTTGAAGCCGGATCTTCATGTGCTTATTATTGATTGGCCTCAGTTTGTGAGGATTTATCATCCGAATGCCTATATGCTCTTAAGGAGGGACATACAGAATATTCTGAGGTTCTTTCGGGGAAGGTTGAGGGTTGAGAGGAGCGTTGATGAGATATTGGATAATATAATGGGGAGTGGATGCTCGCTCTAAATGGTCTGGACTGTTCAGCGATCTGTGGTGGTGCTGGCTTGTCTCTTGATGGGTTGCGGGTGTATGCTGTTGTTCCTGCTAGGAATGAGGAGGCATATTTGGAGGCTACATTGTCATCTTTGGTTAGGCAGTCTTTGAGGTTGAGCGGCATCATCATTGTTGATGATGGCTCTACTGATGGGACGGCTCGTGTAGCGGCTCGTTATGGTAGTGTTGTTAGGCTTCCAGGTCATGATGAGAGTTATGTTGGTAGGCCTGAGTTGGCTGTTGTCTTTAATGAGGGTTTGAGGAGGGTTCCGGATGATTGCGATTATGTTCTTGTTCTCGGCGCTGATCATGTTCTGCCTCCTGATTATCTTGAGAGGTTGATTTCTAGGATGATTGTGGATGATGTTAGGGTTGCATCTGGCTATATTGCTGGTGAGCCTTATCATCCTGAGATGCCTAGGGGGAGTGGGAGGGTTTATGACTTTAAGCTCCTTAAGGGTATAGGCTTCTTTCCGGTTAATTGGGGCTGGGAGAGTTATGTGCTCTTTAAGTTTATGCAGATGGGTTATGCTGTTCGGTGCTATAGAGATATATGTGCTGGTGAGGCTAGGCGGACGGGTAGGAGTGGGAGGAGGATGTATTATTATGGGAAGGCTATGAGGGCTTTGGGCTACGACTTCAAGTATGCTGTTGCGAGGGCATTATTTAATAGGAGCCTCAGCATGCTTAGGGGCTATCTTTCTGGTGATATTAGGGTGTATGATGATGTTGCCAGTTTCGTTAGGGAGTGGCAGAGGAGGATGTTCTGGAGGAGAGTTAGGGATGTTCTTGGTCTTTAATGCCTGATCGGTTGGGGTTGGCTTGTTTTGAGGGTTTTGCATGTCTGGAATCCTGCTGGTGTTGCGAGTATTATAGCGAAGTATATGGATCGCCTTTATGGGACTAGAAGCCTCGTCTTTAGGAGGGCTTATGATAGGTTTGGAACGACTATATATGGCGTGTTGTGGGATTGTGGGGCTAAGACGTTTGTTTTGCGGGTTATCTTGTTGGCTAGGAGATTTGATTTGGTTCATGTTCACTCTCTTGATAGGATTGTTCCGCTTCTGAAGCTCATTTATCCCCGTAAGCCGGTTGTTCTCCATTATCATGGGAGCGAGATTCGTGGCAGGTGGCGTTTGAGGCGTAGATACTGAATGTGGGCTGATGCGATACTTTATTCTACGCCTGACCTATGCGATTCTGAGGCTCCTGCCCGTGCAGTTTACGTTCCGAATCCAGTTGATACTGAGTTGTTCCGTAGGCTTGACAGCGTGAAGAGACGGAGGAATCTGGCCTTGGCCTTCAATCATAACTTGGATCTGGATAGGGCTATGCATTATGCGTGCAGATATGGCCTATCGATTGAACTGCTTGAGCGAGGCTTACCATACGGAGAGCTGCCTAAAATACTCAATAGATATGAGTATTACATTGACAGGACAAGTCCCAAGTCTCTGAGTAAGACGGCCCTTGAGGCACTGGCATGCGGACTGAAGGTTATAAGGTGGGATGGTAGGGTTGTTTCCGGATTGCCTAGGGATCATAGGCCTGAAAGAGTAGCTGAGATGATCTGGAGGATATATTGGCGAGTAAGGCAGAAGGGGATATCTTTTCTTCCCGTAAAATTTATTTAGCCTTATAGAAAGACTTTAGGGTTGTATTGGTGGATTGGGTGATAATGGGGTCTGTATTTTCATGATGGATTTGAGTTCACACCTCATCCTCGAGCTCCGTAGGAGGGCTCTTAGGAGGGGCGTGTGGTTTAGGGTTTTGGATAGGGCTGAGAGGGCCATTTTAGATCTGGCTCCGAAGTGTGTTGATAGGCCTAGGAGTCCAAGGCTGATTGATGCGATTGCGAAGATAATAGTGAAGCTGAAGGTTGCGTTGGCAAGTCCGATAGTTAAGCTTCGGAGCCAGATCGGGTGGCCCCTAGCCCAAAAGATAAGCCAAATAGCCCAGAAGTGGGGAAACAAAAGAGCCCGGGAATGTGCTGAAGACAAATGCTACATACAATACTTGACCATTATAAAAATAAACGACATATCGATTTTCAGATAGAGCCGTAAAT
>QMXE01000200.1 GCA_003661975.1 Candidatus Bathyarchaeota archaeon | reverse complement strand
ATTAGGAAATGTGCTACCTCGATTATGATAACGGTGTTTATGGCGATTCTCTCAGACCTTAAAGCCTCCTCCACATCGTCCACGACAAAATCGTGTTCAGGCGCATCCTCATCAAAATAATAAGCCCAGATGTTTGAGTCAATGATGAGCATGCTTGACGCCCCATATCTCCTTGAGTTCATGCGGTCTTATCCGCGACCCATGAATGCATCCTTTAAGCTCGGCTATGAACTTCTCTACATCCAACGCCGGTTTCAACACTATTTCTTCTCCTCTAACCTCAACTAGGAAGCGTTGATCAGGCCTTAACCCCAATTTCTCCCTTAACTCCTTCGGTATAACTACTCTCCCACGATCATCAAGAGATGTTAAACCCATTTTATCTCCCATTCCATTCATTATCCCATCGAATATAAACCTTACCAATTAGATTCGGCAGATCCTCAATACCTAATAGTTTCACCAGAGAGAGGATCATTGAGGAATCATCAAAAGGCTCATCATTGACTCGGACATCTCTAGGATTCTCTCAACTGAAAACTCGGGATAGTATCCCGGCTTAATCCACTAATCCACATTCACCTTAGACGCCAGAATTGAAGAGTTCCGTGGCTATTTAAGCCGGCTTAAATAGCCTCGGTGCATCACATTTGCGGTGTTAAGGAATGAAATGCTTGAAGGAAGCGTTCGCCGTCCTCTCAGTAGCTCTGCTGATTCTACTGGTGCCTGCTGGCGTTTATGCGAATCCAATTCCAGTGCCAGCCGTCATGATGACGGAGGAATACATCAACGCGGTGATATATCCGGCTGGAGGCGAGTACTGGGCTTACGTCTACTGCAGGTACCTATTCGGGAACGTAGGTTACTTGAAGGTCATCATGAAGTTTCCGGTTCCGCCGGACTCCAGGGACATCTCGGTATCCGTCGATGACATTCCAGTCTACTGGAGCTGGAGTGGAGAGAAGTATCAGACTGAGATCGGCGAGTACAAGATGATATCTTGCATCATAAAGAATTCGCATAGGAAATTCGAGGTGGAGATCAACTACCGTCACAGGCTGGCCGCCGCATCTGGGGGGCACATCTTCCTATACCCGCTTGGAACCGGAAGACACGGCAGGATCATCTCGAAGAGGCTGACGGCGCACATCAGCCTTGCAGTCGCTGGATCCATAAACTCGTACGTCGCTAGGCTTGGGAATGGAATTATAGACTCCGGAGGGCCGGCGGGGACGCTGTTCACGCGGAGCTACAACCTCAAAAGCGGCAGGTTCAAGCCGTTCAAGGAAGACTTCATATTCGCATTTAAGGCCTCCATCAAACAGTCCAGCCTGCATTTCTCAACTGATAAGCGCGCCTACATGGAGGGCGAGCCCGTCACATTCTGGCTCTACAACGCTGGCGAAGAATCCGTCACGCTCCGCAACTCGGCTCCATGGACGATAGCCTCGATGGAGAATGGAACGTCAATCGTCTACACGCCGGTTGCGGCTCAGATGCTGAGGGAAGTCGCGCCGGGAGAAACAGTCTCGTGGACCTGGAATCAGAGGAACAACGCAGGCGAACAGGTTAAGCCGGGTCTCTACGCCGTCATCCTTGAAGCCGGAGGTCAGCACCTCGTAGCACCGTTCACTATAAGAAAGACAGCCGAGTTTCCTGGAAAACTGAACGTGACAGTTCGGCTATACCCGGATAAGGCAACGGTCAGGCTTGACGCGCTGTTGAAGAAGAGGCCGGAGCCAGCTGAGTCGCTCAGAAACCTTATGGTGAGAGCAGTCGTCCTCCCGAGAGGAGAGCATCTAACAGGCACATTCCACATTGACGGGCAGGTCAGCCCTGAGGATCTAGAGAAGCTTCCACTGCGCAGCCTCAGCCTACACGTTGACTGCGGGAGGCGGAGGGGCGGAGGCAACATCACGGCCAAGCTCAATCCGAGCGAGAACCTGCCGGTCAGAAGCGTAAATGTGTCGTTCTCGGCGATGCAGTTGGACGCTACACTCGTAGAGTTAAATGTGAGCGGGACAGCCGCATTCTCTAGGGTGCACCTCAAGGAAGAGACGGCCAGGATACTGGAGATGTACGTGGCGGCCCTCTCAACGCCGGCTGGCATGGAAATGGCCAGGCATAAAATCGAGGAGATAACAAACGGTGGCATAAAGCTTGAATATTTGACGTTGAGCTTCAGCAGGGAAAAATGCATGCTTAACGTCTCCGCGACGCTCCTAATGAACATGTCAGCCCTAAAACCGCCGCATTCGATGATCCCCAAATTCTCGGAGTCCGCGTATCTCCAGCCGGGCGTGACGGGGCTTCCGCTGGCAAACCTGACCAGACTCAAGTTGGACGCTGAATACAATGGGGAAACGGGAGTCTTCAGTGGAGACTTGACGTTCGAGGTTGAGGGAAACGCATCAGCGATAATAGAGGAGATAAGCGATTCGATTATTGAGTGGCTCATCAGCGAATCACCCGCCGCATCCACACTTTCAGGATGGCTGAGAAGCTTCAGGGTCGGCATACACGGCAGATTCATATTCAACCTGGAGATTCCAGCCAACATCCTCCAAGTCTCCGGCATATCGCTTAGATACAGGAGGGATCCATCAGAGACGCCCATGAAGTTGAT
>QMXE01000199.1 GCA_003661975.1 Candidatus Bathyarchaeota archaeon | reverse complement strand
TAGAGATCTCGAAGTTTCGCTTAGAATTCACCTCCTCTATTTTCTTCCCTATTTCCTCCAATTTCTTTTCTATCTCAAGAAATCTCATTTTAGATGACTTTAGCCTTTGACGCCAATATTCTTCCTGCTTCTCATTCTTTTCTTCCTGAGCGGTTAAAATCTGATTTTTACACTCCTCAATGTAATTCTTTAAGTGCTCTATTTCTGCCTTTAGTTTAGCATCCTCCCCGCTGAGACGCTGTATTTTTTTATCTGCATCTTCAGATAACTTTATGATCAGCTTATCATAGGACTTTCTCATCCTCTCCGTTTTCTTCGCTATTCTGGACATTAGATTGTCAATCTTGATTCTACTTCGTCTCTCCACTCTTCTAATCTCAACCTCAATAGAATTAATGTGCCTTTTAGTTGTCTTCATTAGGATCTTTGTGATCGCTTTAAGCCTCTTTATGTCATCCTCCAGAGTCTTCTCGAACTTCTTGATTTCCTTCATCGACGCTTCAATGGCAGCATGATCCATGACCAGCGGTAATAGCCCCGTTCCAGGCTTCCCCCTGATACGCTTAGACTTATGGAGAAGCGAGAATAGATCGTTCATTAACTCATGATCCATTATTAAGCCCTTGATGACCTTCTGTCCCTTTCCAGAGAAACTCTCAAAATAGTTTAGATTATGCGAAAGAAAAGCCGAGTATGTCTCTAGCTTATCTGAGCTCCCCTTCATCTCCTGAATAAACATGTTTGTGTCAGGTAGGATATCAAGGGATAGTGTATGGCTGCATAAGTCGAAACCATCGAATATCAGGGTTCTACGCCTCCATGGAACAAACCATAATGGATAATACATTTTGGAGATGAATAGGATCTCCTCTGCTGGCTTCTTTGAGATTAAACCGCCTCCTTTATCTCTGATGAGCTCAGCTAAGGAGAAGATGACGGCTAGCTCCATTCTCCGCCCTAAAGGAATCTTACGCTCCTTCGATGGAACGGTGAAGGGAAACACTACGTTGGTTATGCTCATCATAAGGCACCGGACATCTTTACCACAAGCGAAATTTATACGGCTTCTTGATCCTTCTTGATCCCTAAAAACCTTATGCCATCGTCTCGGCGGTCATGAACCCTAAAAAATCTCAATAGGCGTACATCATTCTGAATGCTCAATATCTGGAACTCTTGAGAATGCTATGAAGATCGGGAGTATCTCAATTCTTCCAGAGAGCATAAGAACTATAAGTAGAGATTTATGGATGTTTGAGGCCGCTTGGGTTAGGCTAATTAGCGTATTTCCCGTTGTTGAGAGAGCTGAGATGCTCTCAAAGAGGGCATCTGAAAAAGAGTATCCCATGGAGCATAGGATCAGAGAAGAGAAGATCGAGAAGATAACAAATAAGAAGACTATGAGCAGATTGATTATTATTTCGGAGAGATCGAGATCTCTACTTCCAGATCTGATCCTTGGACTCTCGCCGGATAGGAATAGGCGGGGCAGATTTTTTAGAAGCTTGCCGAGGATATAGAGACGATAGACTCTGATGCCCCCACCTACCGAGAATGAAGATGCCCCTATCGCCATTACAATTATTAAGATGATTCTTCCGGTCTCCCCTATCTTATCTGGATCTATTATGTTCAGGCCTACAGAGGCTGATGAGCTTAAAACATAAAGGAATGAGTTAAATGGGCTGATGGGGGTTGCCGCATAAAGTATAATCGTGAATATAGCGATCAGAGAAATGTGAATCTTAGCCTCCTCAGTTAATATTGATCTCCAATCGCTTCTGATGAGAGAGGAGAAGAATCTCTCCAATCTGCCTTGAATGAGAGATCTCCAATCTACATTAATGATCAGCGAAAATATTCTTAGGTGAAGGGAGAAGCTCAGAGCGGCGGTAAGCATGATCAGGGAGAGAATCACCTGTATGTGAATGGGGAGGGAACGAACATCGATTATTGTGAGGCCAGTTGTGGAGTATACTGCTAGAGCCGTATGAAAGGCTGTGAAGATGTCCATTCCAAAGAGAGCGAGGAGAAGAGAAAATAGCACGGTGTATATGACGTAAATTATTAGAACCATCATAAATGACACTTTATAATTTTCACCGAGCCTCTGGATGCCTAATGCCTTGCCGTAAGAGGAGAGGGAGAGGCCTGGATAGAATGATGAAAGCAGCAGAAAGATTATGCCTATACCTCCATTCCACTCAATTAATGCCCTCGCTAAGATTACAGATTTGGGCAGCTCTACATCCTTTAGCAGAGTAAATCCAGTTGTTGAAACTGCTGAAGAAGACTCAAATATGCTGTTTATGAGTTGATCGATGAGGCATCCCTTAAAGATGCCTAAATACAAGAATTGGATTGAAGATATTAGTGGAACGAGAGTATAATATAAAACTAGGAGTATACATGACTGCTTTAGATTTAGCATCTTCGGCTCAAAGAAGAAACTTAAGATGAAGCCGAGAAGCAAAAAGAGAGTGCAGGAAAGGGAAATGGCAACCCCTCCATTGAATTCTTGAAGGCAATACGCATAAATGACTGCTGGAACGAGCAGAAACCCTGAGAACTGGAGGAGAAAACCGAGGTTGGCGAGGATGGGATCGAGGATCGAATAGTATAGATAT
>QMXE01000198.1 GCA_003661975.1 Candidatus Bathyarchaeota archaeon | reverse complement strand
GGAATAATCATACTATACGTTTATTCGGGAACATTCAATTTCATAGACCTATACCGGACGGCTGGCATATGGTTTAGGAGCATGGCCGCAAACCCCGGAACTATAATGCTACTCTCAATTCTCATGTTGGGTGGACCAATATCTAAGTCGGCTCAATTCCCACTTCACGAGTGGCTTCCGGAGGCAATGGCCGGTCCAACTCCAGTTTCAGCCCTAATCCACGCCGCAACGATGGTTAAGGCTGGAGTATACTTCGTCGCGCGTATACTGCCGCTCTTCTTCTATGCGTATTGGATGCTGAATTATCCGGAGGCCGGTGTATTCTTCACCTTAACAGCCGCGATCGGTGCATTCACGGCATTTTTAGCCGGGACTCAAGCGATGGTCTCATTGGAGTTGAAGAAGGCGCTTGCCTATTCAACCATGAGCCAGATAGGCTACATGATGCTTGCACTTGGCGTTTCAGGCTTGAATGCGGATGCTCTGGCCTTAGGAGTCTCAGCCGGGATCTTCCACCTCATAAGCCACGGGATCTTCAAGGCCGCCCTATTCTTATGTGCTGGCGTGCTGATCCACATTTCAGGCTCCATCTACATGCATAGGATGAGCATAGACAGACGTAATATGCCGTTAACTTGGCTCTTCATGTGGATAGCGTCCCTATCGCTTATTGGTGTTCCCCCGCTCTCTGGATTTTGGAGTAAGGATAAGATTCTAGTTTCATGTCTAGAGAGCGGTCAGCCCCTAATCTTCATCGTTGCTCTAATAACCGTTGCGATAACGAGCTTCTACACCGCGCGGATGATGGGGATGACATTTCATAGCGGAGAGAGACGCACAGAGAACAAAAGATTGGAGGCAAACCTATTGATGCTCATTCCATACGGCTTACTCGCGGCCTTAACAGTTATCCTTGGGCTAATGGGACCTTGGATCGGCGATTTCCTGAAGGGAACATTCCGCAGGTACTATGCCGAACATTATGGATTAGCATTTAGCGATGCGGTTTCGCGTAGTATCCACGGCGACATGACGAGCATCGTTATCCCAGCGGCCTCCATACTAATGATCGCGATTGGCTTTGTTCCAGCCCATAAATTATACGTTTCACGTCGGCTTAAACCTGAAGAGATCCTGCGCAGACATGTATTCCTACATAAACTCCACGGATTTCTTTGGAACCGCTGGTATATCGATCCATTTTATAATAGAGTACTTGTTAGGGGTATGCTTCGACTTAGAAGACCCCTCGTCAAATTCATTGAAGACCCGATAGACTTTACATTTAACATTGGAGTTCCAAAGCTTTTCATATTTTCAAGTAGAAATCTACGTAAATTTCAGACAGGAGTTCTCTCTATTAACATGCTCTATTTACTAGCATTTTCAGCCATCATCACCATTACCTTATGGTTGGTGATGCTATAAAATGTGGTTTCCTCACCTATTATTACAGACGATTCTCATACCAGTAATCTCAATTCCAATATTACTGTTCATTGGGAGAAAGATGGGTAAGCATACTGGATGGGTAACCTGTGGAATCTTGACATATGTAACGATCCTTCTACTAATTGCTGGTTTCAACATCTATAATAAATCCCATCCTCTCTACGAAGAGTATTGCTGGAGCACATCCGTCTTTAACCTCAAATTTGGCTTTCTTGCAGACAATCTAAGCTTACCTGTCGCTTTCGTTATGAGCCTTGTATGTGCAGCATGCGCAGCTTATTCAGTTCATTACATGGAGCATAGAATAGAACATCTCTATGGTAAGGGTAGAAATGGAATGTATGCGCTCTACTATTCGATTTATCTTCTTTTTGCTGTCGGCCTCATTGGAGTATCGCTCTCTACAGATCTTATCGAGCTCTATCTCTTTATCGAATTAGCCCTAATCCCATCCTATATCATGATAGATCTTTATGGATATATTGACAGGCACCGCATTGCCATGATGTATTTTATTTGGAATCATGTTGGAGCGGCATTATTTCTTATAGGAGCTGTTTTGGCGATTATAGGATCCGGCGGAAAAACGGGGATTGATGCTTTATCAGCAATCTCGGCTACGCCCTTAAGCTTCTGGGTCTGTTTCTTGATTCTTGTGGGATGGCTAATTAAAATGGCAACGTTTGGCTTTCACGTTTGGTTGCCATACGCGCATGGCGAGCATCCTACATCAATCGCCGCGATAATTGCAACCATAGTTGGGCTTGGAAATTATGTTATTGTAAGATTACTTGTGGAAACTCTTAATGCAACCTTCCGAATATTCGCTTATCCACTAATGATCCTAGCCTTGATAACAATGGTGTATGGCGCTTTACTGACTATATCTCAGGATGACATCAAAAGACTTTATGCCTGCTCAACTATTAGTCAGACATCTTACTCGCTACTAGGAATAGGAAGTCTAACTGCAATGGGGATATCCGGTGGAATCTTCTATTTTCTAAGTCACATAATTGGCAAGTGCATCCTCTTTTCTGTTGCAGGCATCCTGATCGTTCAAACGGGAATTAGAGACATGCGTAAAATGGGAGGCTTAGCGAGAAAGATGCCTATAACTGCGACATTATGCATTCTCGGCTCGATGATCCTTTCGGCTATTCCGCCCCTAAGCGGCTTTCAAGCGGAATGGATAATGTT
>QMXE01000197.1 GCA_003661975.1 Candidatus Bathyarchaeota archaeon | reverse complement strand
GGGTAAATGTTGATTTGAGCGTTTAATCCAGCTCTCTTCAATGCATCACCTATCGTTGTAAAGCATAGATCATTTCCACCACAAATTCCATGTATATCGACATGAAGCTGCGGAGCGAAATAAGGCATGATCACGGGTATAGGTAAAACCGACTTACCATCAGAGCCTACATCATACATTAGGTGTTCATCGTCTTCATCGGGCAGTTCATATAATGCGAAATAGGTGGAGTAGTTTGCTATCCACGATGAGAATCTTCTATCAGTCATCCACAACTCCTCATTACCGACTAGCATGATGTCAGTGGTGTTCGTATATCCATTAGTCATGTATGCTGCTACTCTGTAGCTCCCGTTCCAGAAGATGTTGCTTAATGATAAGTTGGCTTCATTTAACGCTGAGAGGATCTTTACGTTTTCTAGAGTCTTTATCAAATAAGTGCTACCAACCCAAGTATGATTCCCTATATCGTAAAAGTTCATATACTTGCCATTATCGTTTAGTATGCTCAATTTTACACCCGTATTCAGATACTCCTCGTCAACTACCCTTATCCAGAAATCGTGTGCCCAAGTTCTGAGGGTTTTCTCCTCCTCGCAGACCAAAGCCGTTCTAATTCCTATTCCGTCCGGGTTCCAGGCGTCAACGAGCCATTCTGGGAAGTTCTCCGTGGTTACCGGGATTCCACCCATGGATCCGAAGATCCTTAGGACAACCCTATCGTTCACCTTGTCGGCTGGAGTGGTTCTTATCTCAGGCACGGAGTCCTCGTAGTTTTCGGCCCACGTCCAGTCTATCTTTATCTCGTATGGAACCTCCATGTCTGTTCTTCCAGGCCACTTGCTGTATGCAGGCGTCGCAACACCAGCGTCTCTGTAAGCCTTCTCAGTTACGGTTGTTACGGTTATGTTGTAGATTGCTGGTGGCATCTTGTAGAATACGTATTTGGCCTCGTATTCTACTAGGTTGTCCATAGGCGAGTCTTCTGCTATCTTGTGGAAGAATGCTTTGGCCTCATATCTGAACCATAGGTCGTGCACTATTATCGAGGTATTGTATGGTTCCTCGTTCTCGTCTCCGGTCGGGTCTAGGGTTTCTAGGAAGTAGACCTTCTCATCGGTCCACGGCTTATAAGTTCCTACCCAAGTTAAAGTAATGTTAAGATAAGGTATCTTATATTCCCCTTGAAAATCTGTTGTATAGAAGATCAGTGTCTTAACTGGTATGTATACTTTGATCGGCAGATCTGTTTCTTCAGTTACGTCGAGAATTAGCTCGTTGTTTTCGGTGAGTGGTATGTTTGTTCCGTCGGCCTCCTCAGCCTTCATTAGTGGGACGTTTACACCCTTCCACCAGACGTAGTGGATCGTCAGGGTTCCGGTTTCCAAGTATGGGAACTCTATTTCTCCATGTTCGGAGGTCTGCCTCCAGTCCGATCTTCCGTCTGGCATCGTGTACTTGACCCATAGCTGAGGTATGGTCTCGTTCTCGCAGTCGTAGAATACTAGCTTGATCTTGTAGACAGAGGTCCTGATCGTTATGAACTCGGTCTTCCGTAGTACATCAATTTCATCAACGTTATAGTATACTTCAGTTCCTTGATAGAGGACCCTCACTCCATATGGTCCCTTGTTTCCTGGCAGCTGGAAGAACGTCACATTACCCTCTCCGAAGTGGACATAGCTCCAATATATTCCGGTTTCAAGCGACTCATCTAAGCTTGGAACCCTAGCGTAGAAGTTTCCGTTTGGCAGTCTTAGATCTACCTCGGTCTCGGCCGCCGGCAGCGGGTTTTTTAGGGCATCAACAACATAGAAGACGATGTCGTAAACATAGGTCGTCATGTTAACCCTTCCACGGTTTAAGCCTTTAAGAACTGATTCATCTAGGAGCACTATCGGTGCATCCCATGTTATCCACTTAGCAGTTGCATCTGTTGGAGCAAAGTCTGCTTTGATTGCGAAGGATGGCTGAATAACCCAAGCCTTCTTTGCTGCGGCTATTCCGTATGGGTTCTTTACTCTGATTCCTCCGACTAGTTCCTCGTTTCCTGGGTAGATGTTCTTCCAGCCTCCTTTCCATGATACTAGGATGTCCATTCCGGTGAATGGCTTATCGTCCTTTATGGTGAGCGTGTTGGCGTAGCTTACATCTGCTACTAGCATGCTCCAGTTACCGTTGAAGTAGTCGCTTTCTAGTACGTCCTCGTCTCCGATCCTTGCCGGATCCTTAACGTCCTTTAGGTTCGGGCCTTCAGGTATGTCCTCGTAGTTATCTGCATCAGCCGGGTTATACATTAGGCTGACGTTAAGCCAGACATAATCTCCATAGTTCTTCCAGAATGATGCTATCTTGCGGTCTTCGAAGTAATCTGGTATATCGTCGGAACCAGCATCTACGTAAAGCGCTGGCCACATGGTTGCGTTCGGGAATCTCGCGAACCACTCGTATTCATCTAGTCCTCCCCTATACTTGTGTGGGTCATCAGTGCATCCAGTCTCATTTGTCGATAACAGGTTCTTGGTCATGTAGTAGGACTTGTTACCAGTTGTCTTCAGGTTGATTGACACGAGAGCATTGATGAGCTGGTCTCCTCCTACATTAATTGATTTTCCATCCGGTAGCTGTAGTATTATAGATTCCTCGCCTGGGAACTTTATGGCTGT
>QMXE01000196.1 GCA_003661975.1 Candidatus Bathyarchaeota archaeon | reverse complement strand
TGGATAGGTAGTACTGAGCTGAGTATGTGATGGCGACCACCGTCTGGTTTGGAACGTCGATCGCGCCTGAGCTTGGAGAGGCAACGTATCTGGTGTCTCCGCCCAGATTGACTGGCGAGGAGGCCGACCAGCCATATGTGCCGGGCTCGACATCCTCGAAGATTATTGAGTCTCCAGTTGTGGATTTGGTCTCCCCATTGAATGTTACGCTCCATTCAGTTCCGCTTGGAAGGCCTGTCTGGGTGAAGACGACCGTTGAGGCGGAGGCAACGAATATGTTTCCCCTCTCGCTCATGACGCCTACACTTGATATGCTCCCCTCCGGTATGGTTGCAGTTACGGTCTTGGAGCCTCCAGCCGGGATCTCAACTGGACTTGGAAGGCAAGCCGTGATGAGTGAATCGTCATCACCCTTCACGAGAACCTTCGTCAGACGAACCGGAACATCCCCAGTATTATTTATTTGAAGCGTGACTACGCCGCCGCTTACGCTTAGAAGCGTAACCTTAACGTTCTCCCGGAGAGCCTCCGAGACCTCCTCTACCTGCTCTACGTTTCCCGCGGCGCTGCGCCTGTACTCCTCTGAGACGAGCATTATACTCGCTGACATGCTGCTAAGAAGAATAATCGCCACTAGAAAGGCTACTATTGGAGCGGCCGCCCTCTTACTTAGCCTATACACTCCCTTCACCATAGATGAGGGAAGATGAGAGTATTTAAGCAGTCCAAAAAAGGGGATTGCGACTTTGCCTCAGCAGCACTGCTTCTATTAATGAAGCATCTATCGAATAGGCAGGGATTCACAAACGACCCATGCCCCGACGTACTCAATGATAAAATTGTATACTATCTATGCAACAAAACACGAAAAGTTAAATTAGAAACGACTTACATTCCGTTTAAACTATTACGTCAGCATACTGCAAATGGGAGGTGCCTTCATATGCGGGTGTGTGCTCATAGAGGCGCTTCTTATTATGAGCCTGAGAATACCCTTGGAGCCTTTAAGAGAGCATTGGAGATGGGGGCATACAGATTAGAACTGGATGTTAGATCTACAAAGGATGGGATTATCGTTGTAATACATGATGATACTGTAGATAGGACTACGAATGGAAGCGGATTTGTAAGAGAGATGACGTTAAAGGAAATTAAGAGGCTAGATGCTGGTAAAGGCGAAAAGATCCCAACACTAGAAGAAGTCTTAGAATTCGCTAAAAATAATGCGAAGCTCCTAGTGGATGTAAAGGAGAAAGGGCTGGAGGAAAAGTTGGCTGAGTTAGTTAGAGCTAAAGGCATGGTAAATGATGTTGTTTTCATATCATCTACTCATATAATTAGAGACCTCAAAAAGATAAATCAAGAATTGCAGGTATGTCCATATTACAGGTTTGTAGCCGATGAACCATTGAACATGAAAAGAATTAAGGAGTTAGATGCTAATTGGATTTATGTAAGCTGGATGAAGATCTCAAAAGATTTAGTGAATCTTCTGCATGAGAACAGCATAAAGATATTCGTAGGAGTGCCAGACATCTTAGAAGTTGAGGAATTTCGGAGGATTGTAAAGAGACTTAGCAATATCGAAGTGGATGAAATAGTCACAGGCAGACCAGACCTTGCAAGTACATATGCCTCTACCAGAGATTACTGAGTTACATGAAAATATTAAAGTACATATGACATGTGAAAATTCCTTTCTCGAATACTGGAGAGCCTTTTTATGCTGTGTGTTAGTTCTGGTCTTCCCATCTTGTGTGCTATTATCGCCGCGGCTAGAATGACTGAGTGGCATAGGGTCACATACATGAATGATAACCTTTCTATCTTAGAAGAACAAACTTAACTCCCTTCGAGGGAAAGAACTGCTTAGGCGGAGCTCACCGCGCCGACGAAGACAAATGCGAAGGCATAGGTTAACAGATCTAAAAGCCCAAGGATTGAGTATGCTGCTATAAGGTGCTGCTGATCCCTTCGATCCCCCATGCTCATCCAGATCCATATAATGAAGCACTTCTCAAATCATCTTCCCACCTCAGCCGCCTCCAGAAGCGGAGGGCCAGGATCTTTTAAGGCGTCAATGGTGGAGGTTGGAAACGCTTTAGTATTCTGAAGGCATTTTGGTGGTTGAGGGATTATGGAGCCCGAAGTGCTTCATTCCATTCAGCTTTTAGGCGTGATCCTGATCGTTCTCGGAGTGCTCATCTTAATCGTGCCTCTGCTCCTCGAGAAGCTGCCCAGCCTAGAGAAGATTCCATGGATCATACTGTACGTGTACCGGATGGATTCATCTTTGCAACTTCACCCATACTGATAATCGTTGGCATAGCGTCGCTCCTCTTGTGGCTGCTCAGCCGTCTGGGAAAACTCTGAAGCCGCGGAAAACATTTTGCCTTCCTACTCAGCTTGGAACTTGTATGTTTTGGATGATATTTCTGTCCACCGGTTTACGCACATAATCTTCTTCTCCTTCATGGGCCCGGCGGCCGCCGCACTTGCAGCCTAGATCCCATTCATGATCAGGATGTGGATGACTGAGAAGCCGCGTGAGGGGTTCTATGGAGAATCCTAGAAAACACTCAGCTAGAGTGGATGGAGACAGCCGGGAATTGTAGGGGCAGCCGAACGGGCGATTCGAGAGGCATGGGCGGGAGACCTCGCATGCAAAG
>QMXE01000195.1 GCA_003661975.1 Candidatus Bathyarchaeota archaeon | reverse complement strand
TTCCCTTAAGGCCCTTATGAGGTCGCCCTTAGAGTAGAAGTCTGAACTCTTACATTTCGGGCATGACGTGAACTCCGTGAATTGCTCCCCGCACTTCTTACATTTCTTTATGAAATCATAGATCGGTATGAACTTGTCATCTTCAACCTTTACTCCCTGGAATCCCTCTGTGATTACTAAGTCGTATATGTGACCCATGCTTGCAGCTATCGTCAATATATACTTTCCAGTATTCACCTCGAAGACTGTTAGCCCCCTAATATTACGTTTGTATGGCCTGCCGAAGAACTTCGATATAGTCCTAGCCTTAGTCGGCGATTCAACTATTAGCAATGCAGTCTTAATGTAATCCTTTATTCTCTTGGAGATCCTTCCCTCTCTGATCTCCCGTATTATTCTCCTATCCTCATCTATCTTCTCAAAGTATCTCTTTGCAGCCTTCAAATTGAATCTGCTCCACTTTATCTCCGCAAGCATGAATTTCAGTCTCTGCTGAAGCGAATAGAAGGCTTTCTCATCATCGACTATTAGGAAACTCGCCCCCCTCGTTATTCCACCAGCGAACATTCTTGAGGCTCTGCCAGAAGCTTGAAGATAAGCGATGGGATCCGAAACTATAAGATAGAACATGTCATTCTCTTTCTTAACTGAGATCTCCTTGCTCTCCATGATCCTCTCTATTATCTTGGGAGTGATGATTCTCCTGAGAAAGTTCCTAGCGTCAAAGATCGTCTTCCTAACATATTCCTCAAATCCCTCAAGTTGAATTCCCTCCTCAATTGCTACCTTAACTTTCTCCCTGAGATCCTTGCTTATCGGGACTATCTTGCGGAGCCTAGATATGATCTCGCCGGCCTCATCCTGCTGATCAGAATCCAGAAAATCCCTGATATTCCTCAGCAATGTCAGGATCTTTGTGGGGCTATATTCCTCCCAGCTTAGGGGGATCTCCATTCTTGGAACTCCAGCGAAGATGACGTATCGGATCCTCTCGGGGATATCTATTCCCCTCGCGATTGGGCTTCTAAAGCTGGCGATTCCGATTAGGACATCATACTCTCCACTGCGGAACCTCTCCAGGATCTCCTCATCCATCTTTCTATAGACATAAGAGCGTATTCCATTCTGGTTTAGGAAATCGTTTAGTCTAATAGCGTATTCTCTTCCCATAGCTGATGGGACGAAGATCAAGCATCCTCCGCCGAATTCCCTAAGCAACTCTAAGACTTGCGCGTCAACATCTCCCTTAGCAGTCAAATAGAAATCCTTCAGGTTTCTGAGAAATTCAGGTTGGAATCCCACCTGGAATCCAAGAAGCTCCTCAAATATCCTTATTCTCTTAGTCCTCTTGGCCTTTACAGTTGCTCCTGAGACTACAAGCAATCCAATATTGTTTCTGCTCTTGTAAAATTCGATCTCATTCCTTATCTTCTCGATTCTCTTTAGGATCTCCTCGGCGCTTTTACCCATCTTAGCAAGCCTATTTGCCTCAGTTCTCAAATCTAAGAGTTGAAAGGCAGATGTGATTATCTCATCATTAAATCCGAGAACAGCTAGGATCTTATCTATGTTCTTAGGAGACTTCAGGAAGGAATCTATGTCATCGACGAATATGAAACTGAACTTCTTATCTTTCAGAAGATCAAATCTGTTAATTATGAACCTATCTGTCGTGACGAGTATCTCAAAGTTGCCCTCCGCTATCCTCTCTAAAACCTCCCTTTTCTCGCTTTCCTTCAATGAGCCATGATAGTAGGCGAGATTAGGATTGATCCCCAACCTATCTGAGAATAACTGGATCTTCTCGACTACCTGCTGAACCAAAAGTCCAGTTGGAACAATAATGTAGCTCCTCTTATTCTCATTCGAGAAATACAGGGCAAAGATTATTCCGAGAACCGTCTTCCCAACGCCCGTCGGAGCGACTATAGAGAAGCTCCTATTAAGCAGGATCCTCCTCGCCCAAGTCTCCTGAAGAGACCACATTCTCTGACCGAGGGCTCTCTTAAAGAATGAGGAGAAATCCCTAAGCCTACCATGAAAGTTCAGTATCTCCTCGGCGAAGTATAACCTTCCATTCTCCCTCAGTCTCTTCTGAATTCTCCTCCATCCCCTAAGTCCCTTCGCATCTCCCAAGCATCTCTCGCATATTCCGTTCTGTAATAGTTGCTCATCAGAGATCTCCCCTCCACAGTTCAAGCAGAGCCCCCAGTAGATCCCCCTCATCCTCAACCCTCAGAAAATAATTGGGTCTATGCGCTTATTAATGGGTTCCTCGGCTTCGACTCATTTAGAACTTAGAAGTTAAGGCTTAAATGGAAAATTCGATCCTCTCCGGTCTTCCGCTTATTGCGGATTTAACTATCTTCTCGGCGATCACAACATCACGATAGGAGTCTAAACCATCAGATATAGGCTTTTTATCCTCCAATATGCACTCAACGAAGTGTTGAGCTTGACGTTCAAATGACCACATCCACACTCCATGTGGATACTCATCCCTCTGAATCTTACCTGCCCTGTAAACGTGCACCTTCGCAGGCACGTTCCTTAGGAGCGGAGGCGGAGGCCTAATATCGATCCATCCATTCCTAAAGAATATCATTAGCTGCTCATCCCAGAAGTCCGCAGTTATCGAGTTCATCTCAAGTATAAGCGGATACTCGCCGTAACT
>QMXE01000194.1 GCA_003661975.1 Candidatus Bathyarchaeota archaeon | reverse complement strand
TCTGGATCAGTCCATATGGGGAAAGGGTTTTCCTGATAGTTCTTGCACCTTCAGTTGCGCGTGGAGTTAAAAAGCTGCTGACGGGAACTGTGGCAAACACTCTTAGTAGAGTCCTCTTTATAAGGAGAGGAGCAATAGTTGAAACGAGAATTCCGCATGAGACTTTGAGGGAACTTCATGAGTCCAATCCTCAAGCAACAAAGCTCATTTGGTTTGATCAGGTTGATATTCCGGGAGTTGAGAAGCTCTGTCTGGCTGGTCCGGACATTACTGATACTCAGCTCTATCAGGAGTATTTAAGGCATGGAAAGATATGGTATGTCGTATTTGAGGTTCAAAAGCGTGGACTTGTCGTGGGAATCACAAGGAATAGCGTGGTCACATTATTCAGTAAGAGCACGATATCAGATTTCATAAGATACGTGCAGGAGGACATACTGAAACTCATAGAATAGAGCGGGCAACGAGCCGCTGAAAAATGGATGGTGAAACTCAAAAGAAATGCCCTTATGTGAATTTACAGAAACTTGTTTAGATGCGAAGTTATGGTGGAATTGGAGAAGTCATCCCGTCTGAAATGCTCCAAAATTTTGATGGAATGCTCCATATCCGGCCTTTTTCTTCTCTTTCCCGATCCCCAAATATCTAAAAAATTAGATGAATATCCTTAAATTTTTGTATATCATTAATTACTAATTGCCTAATTATCTTGAGCTCTTATCCACGCTCAAAGATGATCACCGGCGAGGGATGATAAGCCATGAAATACGTTAGGAAGAGGGATGGAAGGCTTGAGGAGTTCGATCAAGAGAGAATAACGAATGCCATATGGAAGGCTGCGAGGGCTGTTGGAGGTAAGGATAAAGACTTGGCGAAGCGTCTCAGCGATCAAGTGGTCAAGATACTTGAGCAGAGATTTGGCGAGGATGGTGTTCCAACGGTTGAGGAGATACAGGATACGATCGAGAAGGTTCTAATAGAGAATGGGCATGCGAGGACGGCTAAGGCATACATTCTATATCGGAAGCAGCATCAGGATCTTAGGGAGCTAGCAGCTCTATTAAGCTCCTCTGATCTAGTTGAGCAGTATCTGGATATGGCCGACTGGCGTGTTCGCGAGAATGCAAATATGAGCTATTCACTTCAGGGATTAAACAATTATCTGTCATCAACTGTTATCGCTAAGTATTGGATAAGCCGTGTTTATCCGCCTAACATAGCGGATGCACATTTCTCCGGGGATATCCACATACATGACCTCGGAGTCTTAGGTCCATACTGTGTAGGATGGGATCTTAGGGATCTCCTTCTATACGGATTCAGGGGTGTTCCGGGAAAGATCGAGAGTAAACCAGCCAAGCACTTCAGAACGGCTCTTGGACAAGTTGTGAACTTCTTCTATACTTTACAGGGCGAGGCTGCTGGAGCCCAGGCCTTCAGCAACTTTGACACTTACCTAGCGCCGTTCATACGTTATGATGGCTTGGATGAGAGGGAGGTTAAGCAGGCCCTACAGGAGTTCTTCTTTAATATTAATATACCCACCCGGGTTGGTTTTCAAACTCCATTCACAAATGTAACGCTTGACTTAACGGTTCCAGAGTTCATGAGAGATGAGCCTGTTATATTTGGTGGTAAGCCGACTGATGATACTTACGCAGAGATGCAGGATGAGATTGATCTATTCAATATAGCCTTTGCTGAAGTCATGTCTGAGGGAGATGCCAGGGGAAGAATATTCACATTCCCGATACCAACATATAGTATAACGAAGGATTTCGATTGGGATTCTCCAGTCTCAGAAGAGATATTCGAGGTAACAGCGAAGTATGGAACGCCATACTTCTCAAACTTTGTCAACAGCGATATGAAGCCTGAAGATGTTAGAAGCATGTGCTGTCGATTGAGGATTGATAATAGGGAGCTTCGGAGGAGAGGCGGGGGATTCTTCGGCGCAAACCCATTAACCGGCTCGATAGGGGTTGTAACGATAAACCTGCCGAGAATAGGATATCTCTCTAGGGATGAAGATGACTTCTTCGAGAGACTCGATAACCTAATGGTCATTGCGAGGGACAGCCTTGAGATCAAAAGGAAGGTTCTTGAGAGGTTCACTGAGAGGGGATTATACCCATACTCAAAGTATTACCTGAGGTTTGTAAAGCAGAGCTTCGGAATGTACTGGAAGAATCACTTCTCAACTATAGGCATAATCGGGATGAATGAGGCTCTGCTGAACCTCTTCGGCGTGAGCATAGCAACTGATGAGGGAACGAAATTCGCAATTCGGGTTCTCAAGTTCATGCGTAGGAGACTAATTGAGTTCCAGGAGGAGACTGGAAACATATATAATCTCGAGGCAACTCCCGCTGAGGGCACATCTTACAGGCTTGCGAGGATAGACAAGCGTAAATATCCAGATATAATAGTGGCGAATGAGAAGTATCTCAGGAAGGGCGTCGAGCCATTCTATACCAACTCAACACAGCTCCCAGTTGATTGCGACATCGACTTATTTGAGGCATTAGAGCATCAGGATAAGCTCCAGCCTCTCTACACTGGAGGAACAGTCTTTCATATTTTCTTGGGAGAAAGATTGTACTCGTGGAGGGCAGCTGCAAATCTCGTTAGGAAGGTTGCATACAACTTCCATATACCCTACTACTCGGTAACCCCAAC
>QMXE01000193.1 GCA_003661975.1 Candidatus Bathyarchaeota archaeon | reverse complement strand
GACAAAGATCGAATCAATAGATATAACATACGAGATAGCATCGAGAACTTTAGGTGCAAGCTCCCTATCAACCTTCAGAAATATTCTTCTTCCATTATCATTGCCAGGGATCTTCTCGGGAGCCGTCCTCGCATTCGCCCGATCACTTGGAGAAACCGGAGCAACAATGATCGTTTCTGGAGTAAGCACCACGGCATCCGTTGCTATAGTCAGATGGGCATCTGAATTTAAGCTCTCTACAGCGGCCTTCATGGGAGGCCTACTCGTATTGATAGCGTGGATCATAATTCTCCCCGTTGAAGCCTTTATTGGCAGACGCAGGATACGACATGGATCCAGAGGAATCTTTTATATGCCTACAAATTTGATGAGGAAACTTATTGAATTTGAAAGGTTCGCCTCTAGAAGGCTCTTCTTCATAAAGGATATCATTCCATTAGTTATAGTTGTGGTTACAATAGTTATTCCAATAGCCGTTGTTTTAAGTTCAGTCATCATTTACTGGTCGGCTGATCCCTATACGGGGAGAATTGAGGGTGGAATACTCTATCAGCTATTCGGCCCGCCAAACTATTTTAATTCGCTGTTAAGAGCAACTTTAACATCAATTATCGTAGCCTTAATATCAACTTACATTGCAATGTGCATCTCTATTCCCCTCTCATTCATAATTGAGAGAAGATGGTATGGCCGAATCATAAGAACAACTCTTAAGGTGCCTATGATAATCCCGACGTCATCCTTGGGTCTCTCAGTCATGCTATTATGGGGACCGTCCGGGCTGAATTTGGCAAATTCAGGAATATGGATGATCATTCTTACGCATATAGTCTTCTCAGTTCCCGTGATCGTAGAATCTATAATTGCGGCCTACGAGGGCTCTGGAATAGAGATGTATGAGGAGTCAGCTAGAACGTTGGGTGCGGATGCCTATAATGCCATTGAGACCGTATCGCTTCCGCTGATAAAGGGTGGAATAATCACTGGATCAATACTCTCTTTCACGCGTTCCCTCGGGGAGACTGGGGCTACATTCATCGTAATGGGAAGGGACATTACAATTCCAGTTTTAGTTGTGAATATGGTTGAGGGATTAGCCGTGCCAGCAGCCCTCTTCACCTCAACTTATCTCTTGATCCTCTCGTTGATCATGCTTGCGATAATAAGAGTTGTAACTAAGAGGTGATGTATATGGCGAATGTTAGGCTGATCAACGTAACTAAGAGGTTTGGAAGGATCCTTGCTTTAGACAGAATAAACCTCTCTGTTAGGGATGGAGAATATCTCTGCATTTTAGGGCCTACCGGAGCTGGAAAAACGACGCTTCTCAGAATTATCGCTGGACTCCTTGAGCCAGACGAGGGAGAAGTATATATAGATGGGAAAAGAGTGAATGATGTTCCTCCCGAGGAACGTAGTGCAGCATATATGTTTCAGAACTTTGCCCTCTTTCCGCACATGACTGTCTGGCAGAACGTTTCTTTCGGTCCAGTCGTTAAAGAATGGAGTCCAGAGAGAATAAGGAATGTAACATCTGAAATACTTGAGATGGTTAGGCTTAGCGAGAGAGGAGATGCTTATCCTCATGAGCTAAGTGGGGGAATGCAACAGAGAGTTGCATTGGCAAGAGCGATAGCTGCCGGGGCTAAGATCCTACTGTTGGATGAGCCGTTCGGCGCCTTAGATGCGAGGCTACGGGTTAATCTTAGAACTCAGCTGAGAAGCCTCGTTAAGGAGCAGGGATTAACAGCGATTCATGTCACGCATGATCAGGAAGAGGCTTTGATGGTTGCTGATAGGATAGTTATTCTTCGGGAGGGAAGAATAGAGCAGATAGGCTCTCCGCAGGAGATTTACACCAATCCGAAATCCATATTCGTAATGAGCTTTGTTGGAGGGGCCAACTTCTTTGACGGCGTAATCTCACACATAGATAGGCTTGGATCAACGGTGGATCTCAGAGGAGGATTACGCATTCGCACACGCTCCATTAATGGTAGAGTCGGCGATAGAGTTGTAATAGCCATTAGACGTGAAAACGTTCATTTAAGAAAATCCCGCATGAAGGGATTTAATAATCTCATAGGTGAAATCGCCGATGTCATGTTCGTAGGAGGATCAATAGAGTATGTAGTTAGACTTGAGAATGGAATGTCGATCATGTCTAGGATCCTCTTGGAGGGGAAAGGCGAGATCCTCAAAAGAGGAGATGTTGTAATAGTCTCTTTCCATCCAAGAGACTGCCACGTATTTCCGTATCCGAAAAGAGGACTTCTAAAGGAGATAGAGGCGATATAGAATGCCAGATGTCAAACTTGTAAATATAACGAAGAGATATGGAAGGATAATCGCAAATGATCATATAAACCTAACAATAAAGGATGGAGAGTACGTATCGATCATCGGTCCGAGTGGATGTGGAAAGACGACACTCATAAAGATCATTGCTGGAATAATCAAGCCGGATGAAGGAGAAGTATACATAAATGGGAAACTAGTCAATGACGTTCCAATTGAGGATCGCGGAATAGGATACGTCTTCCAGAATATAGCGTTATTTCCGCACATGACTGTATGGGATAATATAATCTATGGGCCTAAGGTGAAGGGTTATCCACTGGAGGAAGCTGAGGATCTCGCAAGGGAAACTATCGAGATGATAAAGATCTCTGCGAAAATAGATTC
>QMXE01000192.1 GCA_003661975.1 Candidatus Bathyarchaeota archaeon | reverse complement strand
GATCTTTCGCGGCTAAGATTTCTCATGGAAAAGACTTAATAGGAATATTTTTCTTCCTTATCTTTTAATCAGGAGATGATGAATAATGGCAAAGATCACGGCTAAATGCAAATTGTTAGAGAACGTCAGGACCATAGTGGATAACTCAAGAACGCATTCCGTGGTCTGCGATTTGCCAGAGGCATCTGGCGGTCAGGATACTGGACCAACGGCATTGGAGCTCGCGATCATGAGCTTGGCGGATTGCGCAGCCACCATATTTGCTGATGTAGCCAAAAAGAGCAATATTGAGCTTGCAAATCTTGAAGTGATAGCTGAGGCGGAGAAGGCTGAGGACTCGCCAACACTGAAAGGCGTAAAGTTGAAGGTTAAGGTTTCAGGGAAGGCTAGGGAGGCCCTGCTAAGGGCGGTTTGGAGAAGGACGGAAGCTAACTGTCCAGTAGTGGCAATATTCAAGAATCCCATACCAGTAGAGGCTGAATTGGAGATAGAGACTATAGAATAAACGCAAAAATCCTCCCAATTTTTTAATTCCGCACATCTTTTTGGAAGACCGATGTGTCAGGATTTACTGCATATGAAATAGTCGATACCCAAAAGATTATATCCGAAAGGTTATTGTAATGGTGAATTTAGAGCTTAAAGTGGTCTGAGATGCCGAAACATAAAGGTTACGTAGAGAAACTCATGACGGAGATTAGGAGTTTATGTGAAAAACGTAAGGCCGTTATATTGGCGCATAATTATGAGTCTCCCGAGGTTCAAGATGTTGCAGATTATGTTGGGGATAGCCTCGAACTCGCTAGAAGCGCCCTAAAGACAGATGCTGAGGTCATAGTTTTTGCCGGAGTCTCATTTATGGCTGAAGTAGCGGCAATATTAAATGAGGATAAGATAGTATTACATCCAGTTAAGGAAGCCGGCTGCCCACTTGCAGACTTCATGAATCCCCAAATAATAAAGAGATTTAAGGATAAGTATCCCGGCTCCCCACTTGTGGCATACATAAATTCATACGTAGAAACGAAGTTTCATGCCGATTACATAGTGACAAGTGCCTCCGCAGTTAAGCTGATATCTAAGCTTGACGCGGATACCATTCTCTTCGGCCCAGACAAGAATTTAGCCCTATATGTAGCTAAGAAGACTGGCAAGAATATCATAGCGGTTCCAAAAAACGGACATTGCTATGTCCATGAATATTTGATCTCACGTTATCATATCGAGAAAGTGAAGGATGAGAATCCGACAGCTAAACTTCTTGTTCATCCAGAAGTGCTTCCTGAGAACCAAGAAGTTGCAGATTATGTTGGGAGCACAAGTCAGATGTTGGCGGCCATTGAGAGGCTTGGAGGTAGAAAGTTCCTTCTGGGAACGGAGGAGGGCCTCGCATACAGGGCCAAGAGGCTCCATCCAGACATGGAGATAATGCCAGTAAATCCAAGAGCGATATGTATAGACATGAAGAAGATTAATCTCTTAAACATCAAGAGGAGTTTGGAAACGCTTAAACCTCAAGTTCACATAGAGAAGGAGGTTAGAGAGAAGGTTAGATCTATTCTTGAAGAATCTTTACGGCTGATAAGATAGGCTCTAACATCAGCAGTCAAGAATATTATTCATGTAAGAGCCTTTATGAATTGTTGATGGCGGAGAACCTTGAAATATTAAGGAAAGAGCAATGGCGGCTATTCTAGGCGGGGAGCACGACGGGATCCCATGGCTGATATACCCCGTTACATTCGCCAGACCATTCCCAGCCGATTTAGATTCTATTCGAAATCTCCCTTTATGGCGTGAACTTAGACCTAAAGGACTCGACTTATCAAAAAGCATGCCAGTCTATAGGACAATACGGCCGCATATTAAAGTGAAGAATATACGAAGGGGAAATGTTTTCATTACGATGTTTCAGACTCCTATCGGTAACCTTACAATGCAAGATAAGGAGAACCGGAATTTTCCCGGAGGCTCAATTACTTGGAGAATGGAGTATCAAATAAAGAGTCTACGGGATTATGAAGTATTCAAGTTTATAATTGAGGATACAGAGTATCAGCCAGACTATAAATTATTCATTACCGAGGAGCAAAAGATGAATGATGATGGAATAGTTAAAGGCTGGATGCCCGAAATCCCCCTCCGATAGGCCATATATCGCCTTATGGGCTACAAGAGATTTGCACTAGGCCTATACACTCATCCAAAAGAATTCCAGGAGCTTATGGAGAGTATGAGAAAGAAGTACATGGAGGCATTTTCCATCATTGCTGAATCCCCAGCTGATATAGTCCACTGCGACGATAATGTTAATGCAGCAGTTACAAGTCCACAACTCTTTGAGAGATTCTTATTGCCTTACTATAATGATGCAACAAAAATCCTGCATAAAGCCGGGAAGCTCTTTGAAGCTCACATGAACGGAAAGTTAAGAGCCTTAAAGGATCTGATTGCCAAAACGGATATTGACATAATTGAAGCATTTACTCCGCCGCCGATGGGAGACTTGCATGTAAGAGAGGCGAGAGAATCCTGGAGGGAAAAAGCGATATTAGTGAATTTTCCGGGATCAGTCTGGCATCTTGGCGAAGAAACCATTAGAAAGGTGACAATTGATATTTTGAGAGAGACGGCTCCCGGAGATGGATTCTTGATAGGGGTAACCGAGTGGATTCCGGAATCAGTTAAGGCAACTGG
>QMXE01000191.1 GCA_003661975.1 Candidatus Bathyarchaeota archaeon | reverse complement strand
CTATTAAATTTGCCCAAAGTTGTAGAAGATGACCAAGTAAAGAACAAATGCTGTTGCCACGAATGATAGAATTGTTATTATCCAGTCAACTATGTCAAATTTTACTTTCCATGGATATCTTACACTTTTCGTTCCAAAGCCTCTTATTTGTACTGTTAAAGTAAGCCTATCTACATATGTTATCATTTTTCTGGTAAATGGATTCACTATAGGCGCGGACATCTTAAAGAGCTTAACTGGGTTTTTTGTCTTTAATTCCCAACCTCTAAGTGACTGGGCCTTTGAAGTTAAGTTAAACTCGCGCCACAATTCAGGAACAAACTTTAGAGCTATAACAGTGACGAATATCAAAGGAGATGGAATCTTTAATTTTGGCAAGGACTTTATTAACTCATTTAGAGAAGTTGTGTAGATAAAGGTGAAAGTTAAAGCCATTCCGATGATTATCCTGAAAATGTATCCTACAGAGAACAAGAAACTACCATAAATCATGGTGATTGGACCTAATACAAACAGTTTTTTGCTCGCTAACTCAAATGGAATCACTTTATACAACTCTGGCTTCGCTAAGGTAAAGCCATATATAGCGGCTTCCATAAATCGATATAGTCCAAATGGAATACTTATTATCATCCATTTCCATGGAGTTTTTGATGTAGCATATAAGATGATTGCTATAAAGGCATAGATTGCTAATATACGAGGATCTATAACAAAGCTTATTGTAACAAATAAGCTAAGGAAAAGCGCCAACTTTGAGAGAGGACTCATCCTATGGAGCCATGTATTTCTCGGAGCATATTCAAACCAAACAGGCATCTCATTAACCCCCTTCTAACAGTTCTAACATCTCCTCAACCTTATATATTGTTGGTGGAACTCCATAATCCTTCAATGCTGCTGCAACACGGGATATTTGTGGCGGCACTATAAATGCTCTCTTTAGTACATCAAATTGTGAAAACACATCACCAGGTTTGCCGTCCAGAAGTATTTTTCCTTCGTGCATTACGATTACTCTATCAGCAAATTCATAAACGAGCCTCATATCATGCGTTATAATAACTACTGAATGCCCTCGATTTTTCATCTCTACAAGATGTCTCATTAACTGAGTTGCACTTTTTCTATCTAGGCCTCCAGTTGGCTCGTCAATTATCATAACCTTTGGTTGCAATACATAAACGCTTGCTATTGCTACAAGAGTTTTTTCGTCCTTTGTGAGGTCCACTATCTGTCTGTTTTTAATATCAGATAAACCAAAGATTTCGATTACTTCTTTTCCTATTTTCTTTATAACCTCTGGTTTTTCACCAACCATCTTTAAAGCGAAAATTATCTCGTCCCAGACTCTTGCGCTGAACAGCTGATTATCTGGATTTTGAAACACATAGTTAACATATCGTATTCTTTTGTGCAAAGGCATTTTCTTTATATCTTCACCATTTACAAGAATCACGCTGTCATGGTTAGTAGGTGTATATGCCCCAGCTAATGTTAAAGCTAGTGTAGATTTACCCGAACCATTCTGACCTATTAATGCAACAAGTTCACCCTCATAAAGTTTTAAACTGACACCTTTGACTGCAGTAACACCACCAGGATATGTGAACCAAATATTAGACGCAATTAAAATTGGCTTTCTTTCAGGCTTACCAGAACTCTTAGATTCTCCTTCCTTACCTATTTCTTTACCTCCGCTTGAAGTATATTTGGTAAAAGCCTCAATAGCCTCTTTCTTTATTTTTAACTTCCGTTTTTCAATCAGATCAACAAGAGCTTCGACAGCTTCTTCTACAGTAGCAGGTGTTCTAACATCTAAATTATATCTTTTCTTAAGAGCTAAGAAGAGATAAGAAACCTGAGGTAAACCAACACCAAGTTCTTGAAGGAGTTCGTCTTTTAGAGCTTCGTGGACATCACCATCAAGAATTATTTTTCCATTATCCATTACTAATACTCGTGTAGATAGTTCAATTACTTGTTCGATATCAGATCCAGATTCTGAGATAATACATGCAATTCCATATTTTCTATTTAGTTCTCTGATTGCAGAGAGAACTTCATTCTTACCTATTGGGTCTAACATAGAGATAGGCTCGTCTAAAGCTATCAACTTAGGTCTCATAGCCAAAGCGCCTGCAAGAGCCACTCTTTGTTGCTGTCCACCAGACAACTCTCTTGGATGCCTATCTCTTAACTCTTTCAATCTAAGGACATCAAGCGCGTATTCAACACGCTCTGTTATTTCATCCTCTGGCAAATTTAAGTTAATTGGACCAAAAGCTACATCATCCTCTACAGTGATATTAAAAATTTGAATCTGTGGATCTTCAACTACAAGACCAACATGCTTTGCGAGATCAACGATTGTATGCTCTTTTGTGTTTAGTCCTTCTACAAGTACATTACCTTCAAGTTTTCCTGGAAAATGATGAGGTATTACGCCATTCATTGTGTATAGCAGTGTTGATTTACCAGCACCAAGGGGTCCTATAAGAGAAACGAATTCCCCAGGTCTTATCTCAAGATTTATCTCTTTAAGAACAGGAGTTTTCCTATGAAGGTATGTAAATGTAACATTCTCAAGCCTTACAATATAATCCATGAAGGCATCACTCCTTATATCAACTTATTTGAGTTTTTCTTACAAAAACATTATATTTAAACACTTACTTAATTTTATCAAATTTTATACTATATTTAAGGAGATATTGCTAATTACT
>QMXE01000190.1 GCA_003661975.1 Candidatus Bathyarchaeota archaeon | reverse complement strand
GGGAAGCGTTGTAGTTAGGGGAGACACCGTAGTTTTTGTATCACCAGCTCCGAGGTGATCTGAATGTCTGATGGGACTGCTGCAATGGGTAAAAAGGGTAGAAAAATAGTACATATCAAATGTAGGAGGTGCGGTAGAGCATCGTTCCACAGGAGAAAGGGATACTGTTCAGCATGTGGCTTCGGTAGAAGTAAGAAGATTAGAAGCTATAATTGGGTAAAAAAGAAAAAATCTCAAAATTAAATGTGCGGCGTAGTTGGGGTATATTGTAGCAATCCCTCTATTACTTCTAAACTCGTTTATTATGCTCTTTTCTCATTACAGCATAGAGGTCAGGAGTCTGCAGGAATAGCTGCCTCGACTGATAAGTATCTGACGTACAAAAAAGGAATGGGCTTAGTAACGGAAGTGTTTGATGAATCTGATTTCAGTTATTTAAGAGGAAACGTTGCAGTGGGGCATGTTAGGTATTCTACTACAGGACTATCAAAAATAGAAAATTCACAACCTTTTGTAGTTAAATCTAAAGCAGGTTACATTGCTGTTTGTCATAATGGGAATCTTGTAAATTACGCTGAGCTGAGGAGAGAGTTGGAAAACGAAGGCAGTGTTTTCACGTCAGATTCGGACACAGAAGTGATCTCCCAGTTGATGTCTAGGTTTTTGATGAAGAAAGATACAGTGGAATCTCTAGAAATGCTCAACAGAAAACTAGTCGGAAGTTACTCACTCACAATGTTGATCAATGATACGCTAATAGGATACCGGGATCCGCTTGGCTTCAAACCTCTATGTGTTGGCGAACTCGAAGACGGTTACGTAATATGCAGCGAGAGCTGCGCGATCGATGCTCTTGGTGGGAAATTCATCAAGGATGTTGAGCCCGGGGAGGCAGTGATAATAAAAAACGGTGAATTGGAGTTTATAGATGTTTCAAAACCAAAGAGAAGAGCTTTTTGCATATTTGAGTACATATACTTCGCTCGACCAGATTCAGTAATTGATGGGGTAAGCGTTTATGAAGCTAGGATTGAAATGGGAAAAATTCTTTCGGTGGAATCCCCTGTAACTGCCGATTTTGTTTCGGCAGTTCCAGATAGTGGTATTACTGCTGCAATAGGCTTTTCCCAACATTCAGGTATACCTTATAAAGAGGCGCTGATAAAAAACAGGTATGTTGGAAGGACGTTTATAATGCCTGAACAAAGTCTTCGAGAGTTATCTGTGAGACTTAAGGTGAACGTAATAAAGCAGAACGTTGCTGGAAAAAGGATAATCCTCGTAGATGATAGCATAGTCAGGGGAACGACCTCTCGAAGGATTGTTGATATGCTTAGAAGTTGTGGAGCTAGAGAAGTACATGTCAGAATTGGAAGCCCTCCTATTATAGCTCCGTGTTACTTTGGTATAGATATGAAGACAAGAGAAGAACTTATAGCTGCCAACAATTCGGTCGAAGAAATCCGAAAATTACTTAATGCTGATAGCCTCGCCTACTTAACTTTGAAGGGTCTGCTTACTGCAATAAAAAATGCTGGGGGAGAAAATGGGTATTGCTTAGCCTGTCTCACAGCAAGATATCCTGTTGAAGTTCCAGGGGAGGTTTGCGAACTAGAACCTTGGGAGCCAGATTAAGATCAGCAATGCGAAGAGAAACAGAAACATCAGAATCATCATATTTCTCTGCCTTTTTCTCTCTTTGTTCATAACTTGTTCGCATTCATCGCTGCAGTAGATTTGATCTGGTTCGATAGCCTTTCCACACACAACACAGTGTCTATGGGGCACAATTCCTGGCATGATCTAGGTTCATCTGGGAATTATAAAAGCTTTCTTCTAAGATAGCAAAGGGTTGAAAATTGAAAATCCGGAATTTGTTTTCCCATTGCTTACAACCCCCTTGCGAAGGGCGGGGTAATTCACGATAAGATCTTTAGAAATCCTAGTGATGTGAGCAGAACAATTAATCCTGAGACTAATACACCTAGTGTTATGTAAATGAATGATTTTAGCTTGTTAAGTTGTAAAAGGAAAGCTATTAATGCTCCAGTCCAAGCACCGGTTACTGGTAGGGGAACAGCCACGAACATTGTGAGACCAATGTAGCCGTACTTTTCGACAATCCTCTTTCTTTTGCTAACGTGCTGAACAATCTTTCCGTAGAACTTGTCTACTACGCTTATCTTGCAAGCTATTTTAATGAATTTGTCGAGAAAAATAAGTAGTAGCGGTATTGGTGCTATGTTTCCTAGGAATGAAATTATGTACGCCTCAATTGGATTCAAACCGAAGTACAAAGCAAGAGGAATCCCACCTCTTATTTCGCTCACAGGCATTGCCGAAATTATCAGCACTTCAATGATGCCCATGTTCCACACCTTTGACGAGTCTCCATAAAACCTCGTTTACTGTACACTTAACGCCGAGTTCCTCTCCCTTTTTAACAATTGCTCCGTTTATGTAATCTATCTCTGTCCTCTTACCCTTTTCAATATCTTGGAGCATTGAAGATCTATTGTTAGCGGTCATTTCAGCAACTTTTCGAACCTCGTTTGGAGCATCGAACTGAAAACCCATCTTTTCCATAACCCTTTGTCCTTCAACAGCAATTTTTTCGGCAACACCCCACAAGTTTGGATTTTTTACAATCTCGCCGTTTCCAACCCTACAAAGAGCTGTGATAGGATTTATAGCTGCATTTATTACAGCCTTAGCCCATATCCTAAATACTATAT
>QMXE01000189.1 GCA_003661975.1 Candidatus Bathyarchaeota archaeon | reverse complement strand
GAAGAGCTTATCGTCGTCAATTCTATAGTTGAGATTTAATGCTTCACATGCCTTCGTAACAAATCTCAAAACCAATTGTATGATTTCCGCATCCTTGGTCTCTCTTCCATCCCACATAGACCCGAGTAATGCTCCTTCCCGAACGATTAATCTTTCTCTAACCTCCTCAATTTTTCTAATAGTTTCCCTTACAATTTCTCTAACTCTTTGAAGAGTTCCTCCTTCATCAAAAGCCCGCCTAAGCCCTTCACTGACTATATCCTGCGCCGGTCCGACAACTAAATTATAAAGCTCCTTTCGCTGAAACAGCACCCTATACATCTCAGCTTCAATACTTTCAGGATACCACACGTTTTTCACTATAACCTTCTCTGCCTTTTGACCGAGCCTATCAGCCCTTCCAATTCTCTGCTCCACTCTAGCCGGATTCCAGGGCAAATCTACATTAATTACTACATCCGCAGCTTGGAGATTGATACCTTCGCTGGCAGCATCACTACATACAAGCACTAATATATCGCCTTTATGCAGAAGCTTGCTAACATCTTCTTTACTGACATTCACGAACCTTCCTTGGTCTTGATCGTAAACTTCACCACCCTGCCCAGTATATACGCCTATCTCTCTTTCCGATAGCACCCTACTATGTCTTATAATAAAACTAACCACAGCCCTAACAGTATCCGTATACTTACTAAATACAAGAACACGATGACCTCTCGAAACCATATCATCTACTATCTCCACAATCTTCATCAGCTTGGGGTCATCACTACTTAGAATATCGAGAGAATAAGGATGTAACATTCTTTCAAGTTCCTTAACTCGATTAAGCTCCCTAAGAATGGCATCCCTACCCTCAGGATTTCTAAGTAAAGCTTTCATAGCATCTATCATTTCATCTTCATCCATTTCAAGTTCTTCTTCCTCAAGTAACTGGGAAGCCATTCTTAGTAATGCCTCCTCATCATTTCTTAATAATGCCTCTAAAAACTCCCTTCTGTTCTTTATAGTTTCATAAGCAGCTGTGAAGCTGCTCACAAATCTTTGATGATAAACAGTTCTTACAAATCCTATTACATTCCTATGATGTTCCGACAAAATCCTTTCATATAATCCGTACTCCCTTCTTAGGTATTCATCTAATGCCCTCAAAATATCTTTATGTCTAGTGCTAAGCTCAATAGGTACTTCTTCTACAATCCTCTCCGGAAACTTGTAACCGTATTTTTTCAATCTGTCACGTGTGTTCCGTATCATGAACCATGGAATAGGACTAAAGGCGATCAAAATCCTCTTTAATAATTCCGGATCCTTTCTAAGAATCATATTTACCGCCTGCTCTATTCTAGACCTATCATTTACTGACTCCAATAAAACTCGTTGAAGTTGTTCGTCATCTACTAAACCTCTTATCAAATTAACTAACTCGCTAATATTATAGTAGTTCCTAGCGATCCACATGGCTAACTCAAGATTTCTGTACCATACCTCTCTTGGCACATCATTTACTCTAGATATTAAAGACTCATAATATTGTTCGAAGTTTTCTTCATGAACCCATGGTCCTCCAAGACCAAGTAATCTTAGCAGATCCAAGGCCTCCCCTGCATATAGCTGGACAGGAGTCGCTGTTAGCAAAAGCAAGTTTGGGGAACTTATAGCGAGTTCAGACGCAAGAGTATACAACCTCGTAGGCTCAAGTTTTTCTCCGTAACGACGCCTTCTAGCGGCATGAGCTTCATCTATAACTATCAGGTCAAAAGTTTTTTTAGCTGACAATATTTCTGGTTCTCTTCTAATGCTCCCACGAGCATACTGCGACGAGACAACTATAAAGTCTATTCCAGCCTTATCGAAAGGATTTTCATTTTTATCGACAGGAATCATGAAGCCATCCGGTGCTATAAATCTCCTTCTTGAGGAATCGTATAGCCAGAACCTTAGCCCGAAGTGTAACCACATTTCTTCCATCCATTGTCTTGTAATATTCTTAGGAGCAAGGATTAAAACGCGTTGAACCTTTTTAGAATCTACGAGCCGCTTTATTATCGCTCCAGCCTCAATAGTCTTTCCTAAGCCAACTTCATCGGCCAAAAGAACTCTATGGGGATATCTTTTCATAACAAAATCTACGACATAGGCTTGATGAGGATATAATTGGACAGGCCCTAATCCTAAATGAGCTAATCCCTTGATTGATCCTAATTCCTTAATCAGTCTAGCTACGGGAACTAGTTTTGCACACATGCTCACAGAAGGGACTTTTAAACTGGTTAGTATTTGTGGGTCTTCTAATGGGTCTAATTCAGGAGGAGATGAGGGATAAAACCTTTCCTTAAGCTTCTTCTCAATGGCTTCAGGCAGTGTAAATATGTAGTAGTCTGGATGATTATTCGTCCATAGTGACTCAAATTTATCGATGTAGCGCCTAATGTATTCCATGTGTCCCTCACGCCAAGACATATGAACAGTAAGATTTTCTCCATTAAGCTCGTATGCATATCTAGTTTCATTAGCACTTCCCGAAGCAGCTACTATACATTCATCTTCATCTCTAAATATGAGTAACTTCTCATGAAAAATGCCATTACCTAAACCTAGAAAAGTTTTCTTAGGTATAGCAACTTTTATCTCGAGGGTACCATTGACTAGCATCCAAGCTAAAGCCTCAAGTCTCCTCTTAGCTATGATATCTTCAATTTTTTCTAATCCTCTAGCTATTTTGTATTCTAT
>QMXE01000188.1 GCA_003661975.1 Candidatus Bathyarchaeota archaeon | reverse complement strand
ATAGCGACATACCACCATCGTTCCTGCGGTATTCTATCCTTATACAACTCATATACAAGAAGAGATGCTGGCTTTATATCAGAATGGATTAATTGAAATCTCTTCTCTCTCCAAATGTCAGGATGATGGTCTATCACTAGACCTTCAAAATCTGGCTTGTTTGGATACATATCTATCATTACTTTGGTATCCTCGGCAAACTCACCAAAGATTTCAGGAAATGCAACCTCTGAAGAAACATAGTTATTTGCTAAAATATACATAGCGACGGCAGAGACGCCGTCTGCGTCGTGGTGAGCATGTATTCTCATTCCTTTATAAAATCTTTGATTTTATTCCAGAAGCGCCTTATGTTATCAATATCTTCTCTAATCAGTTCCTCATCCGAGCCATGAAAATGATAACGCATTTCTTCCTGAATTTCTCTGGCAGATTTCCAAGCGAGAGCTAAAGAAAGAGATAAATTCTCTCTGCTCTGTTGTTCTAATTTCTTTCTGATTATATGATAAGCGATGTCATATCCGTATCTTTTCTCCTCTCTCCAGTATCCCCAATGTCCGTATTTTGAAGCTTTCTTACATACTTCGGGAGCGTATTTTTGTGCGAGGAATTTTATTATTTCGTGCATAAACTTATAGTGTTTTACAGCAGCGCCTGCCAAATCACCTTTTGATAATAATTGAGCTCCTTCTTTCAGTTCATTCCCAAATTGATTTATTTCAGACATTATTTATACACCCAATTTTCTTTGCGGCAATTCATAATTCATCCACAGAACTTCTGTAGCTATTGACTTTCTGTTACCAGAGTGGTCCGCTCTCAATACACGAGACCATTTGGACACTTTTATCTCTAATTTATGCCAGCCTTCATTTGCTAATTCTTCATATATTTCTGAAGGATATGTTGAAAGACAGATTTTGCCGGACCAATTTTTTATATAATCTCTCAATTTAATGTGGTCTTCAATAGTGAATTCATACTCATAGACATTTTTATCCTTACGAGTATCTTGTGGATACGGTGGATCCAGGAACGCCCAGACGTCCTCGCTTTCGTATCTCTCCATACATTCCTTCCAATCCAGGCACTCTATTACCACTCCTCGTAATCTCTCAACCACCCGATAAAGATTATCGACTATATTTTTGAAGGCTGAAGCATGATTCTTTACTCGTGCATAAGCAAAGCCACCTATGCGTCCTTTTGCATTAAAGGTCTGATTGAGCAGTATGAAATATGCCCACGCTCTTTCTATGTCGTCAGAGAATTCTGTTTTCGTTCTGATTTCCTCCACCAACTCCCTTGAATAAGGCGTATATTTTAATCTCCTAATTAATTCGTCTCCATTATCCCTAAGCACTCTAAAAAGATTTACAACATCTCCGTTTATATCATTATAGACTTCAACTCTACTTCTCTTTTTATTTAAAAGCAGATAACCTCCGCCTCCGAATACCTCCACATAGCAGATATGTTTTGGAATCACCTTTAATAAGTAAGGGAGAAGATAAAATTTCCCACCATAATAGTGCGTAGCGATTAATCGCTTATGGACCATCCTAATCTCCTGATACTCTTGGTGCTAGAAGATACATTACAGACATGTTCTCGTCTTCCCATGCAATTTTAACGGGTTCATCCGTTCCTAGCTCAATTTTAAGAGATTTTGTATTCACTGCTTTTATCATCGGCATCAGATAATTTAGAGAGAACATAGAGCGACAATTCTCGCCCTCCAATTTTATCAAATCATCCGACGAAAGCATCATCTCCATCACTTCGCTCTCCCCGACTGATTTCACAAAGAAATGATTGTCCTTCACCGCTAGCACAACTTCATCCCATTGGCTAACTCTCTCTGCTGCTTGCAAGCCTCGTCGCAAATCTTCAGTATATAAGTAAATCTTTGCTTTAAAGTCTGATTCCGATGGAACTGATGGCTTCCGAATAGTTTCAGGCGAGAGCAATCTTATCTCAAATCTTGTATTGTTCGTATTAGCAATTAATTTTTCTTTTGTGATTTCCAATTCAATATTTCCTCGTGCATCCTTTACTATATGTTCTAACAGATCGGAGTCTAATGCTACTTCAAAGTCTTCCTTAACTTCGTATCTATTAAATGCATCTTTTCCCAAAGAAATATCCACTAAGGCGGTATAGGCATCGTTTATAGCTGTTATCAGCCAGCCATTTTCATTTTGGATTTCCATTCGGAATTCATTAGTTACCGCTTTAATAGCTTTAAGCCAATTCTTTAATATACGAGATTCTATTTGTCCTTCAAACATTTCTTTCTTCCTCCTAATTTAATTTGTTATTTATTGAGTTGAAATCAAATTATTCGCCATCAACAACTCTCTTGCTTTCTTCATTGCATCGTCTCTATCAGAGGCCCACCCACGAGCCATGAGCACATTCGCTATGCTAGGAATATCCTCCTCCTTTATGAGATTAAGAGCAATTATTAAATTTCTTGCTTCCTCAAACCATCCCGAATTTCCTTTCTGTTCTGGAGCGGAAGAAGTTTCCTTATTTACATTTTCTTGAGGAACGACCTCAACTACTACACCACCATTTTCATCTACAACTATATGGAAGGTTTTCCCGATAAGGTCACCTTTAGCGACTGTATATATTTCTGCGAGAATTCTTTCGTTCGTAAGGATGTATTTTACTTCTGGACGGGTCTTTGACTGCACTGGGATTTCAACCATGCTTCCCCGCTTAACTGTATATCCGCTTTTCGTTGTTTCGCCTTCAAAATAAATAACT
>QMXE01000187.1 GCA_003661975.1 Candidatus Bathyarchaeota archaeon | reverse complement strand
CCTCTCCTCTCATTTTCGTTTTCTGAAGTAGAGTAGGCCGTTCTGGTTTGTGCATTCATATTTGAAGCCTGCCTCCAGCAGCTTAATTATCTCATCCTTTGTCGCTGCGACTTTGACTATGTATTCCTCGTCTTGGAAGTCTACGAGCTGCGTGTATTTTATGGTGTTCTTGATGTTTTTGTGGCCTAGAACCCGCATTACGTGCAGGATGTCCTTGGTCTTCGCGTATTCCATGGTGGCTTTCCAGTGTCTTAATGTGTGGAAGGTTATCTGTTGCAGTCTTGGGTTTCCGAGTTTATGGGCGATTCTCCTCCTCTGTCTAGCGAAGACGCTCCTCATGTTTCGTACTGAGCTGTAGCGGCTGAAGATGTATTCGCCTTCGCGTGGGAGGCTATTCAGCATGCCGAGCAGCTTGCTGCTTATTTTGAATATTCTGGCGTGGCTCTTCTTTTTTGGGTTGTTGATTCGGATCTTCATGTTCCCGAAGTCTACGTCGCTCCATCTGAGCCTGTAGACCTCACCCGATCTTGCGCCGGTTTCCTTCATTATTTGGAGGGCCGCGGCGATATGCTTGCTACATCCGGCTATCAGGTCGTCTATCTCCCTTTCGAGAGGGATGAAGGGGATCTTCTCCGGGACTGTTATCTTCGGCGGGGACCATTTGATCCCGGCCCATCGGGCGAACAGGCTGTAGGCACGTACAACGTTTGCTTTTCTGCTTGGACTCCATCCGTCCTCTTCGGCGATGATCGCCTTAACGCTCTCGGGGTTAAATAAGTCGGCGCCCATCCGCATCAGCCTAGTGAGTATCTCGCTTCGAGACTTTATGGTTTCATCCGCATAGCCCTGCTTTTTCATCCACCATAGAAACTCTATAATCTTGCCCCTGACCGTCATCTCGGACAGGGGGACTGTGGTCTCCCGCGTCTGAGGGCCCGATTCCGACTTTTCCTCTTCCACCTCCAATTTTAAGGCTCGGAGCATCTCTCCGGCATTAAAGCTTATGCCGCTATGAGCCTTTAAGGTTTGCCGCACTCTCGGATCCGTAAAGCGATAGCCGCAGTCCCGACATAAGTATCTCTGAACCTTAGAACCATCGCTAAGTTTGCGCTTTCCGTCCTTGAAGAGCCTCTTGGAGCCGCAGTGCGGACACTTGATCTCCTGCAACTCCGCTCAGCTCCGGCGCGGCCGTTATTTCTCGGTTTTCATGGGCTACCCTTTGCCGCGGCCTCCAGCTTCTTTAAGAAGGCACTCTTCAGGCCGAGCTTGAACGTCTGCCTTTCGTATAGCTTTGGCCATGTGTAGATGATCCCGTCCTGCCTGAGGTTCAGTAGCGCCCTCCCCAGGCTATCATAGTCGACTCTCAGATGCTCGGCCAAGCCTAATAGTCCAGCGTGTGCGTAGATCCACTTTGAACCCGTCTTGTTGTAGTGATCTAATAATATATCTACCACTTCTACTTCGATGTCGCTGAGCGATCTGTGAGAATTTTTGATGAATAGCTGAATGCTCAACTGTTTAGGCTTATTTTTGAATACAACTTTCACTCTTCTTTCTCTCTTCTTTCGCTTTTCTTTCACTCTTCTTTCGCTCTATTCTGTTATCTTTATTGAGGGACTCTAAATAAAGGAGTAAAGAAAACCCTTGATGGGTTAATTTCCAGAAAGAACCGCTTTTCTCAACTAAACCATACCTCTGCATGTTATACAGGTATCTTCTGACGTAACCGCCGTATTTTCCGGTTATTTCTGCAATGTCAGAAGAAGTTAACATGCGATCTTTCAGGCAGTAAAGAACGTCGATAGTGAATCCTCGTATCTTTGAGACAGAAGAAGTAGTAGTATAATATATTATATGTGAGTGTTCACTTTGCTTTTGCATTCTCCCCGTCCTCACCTCAGAACGAGGCCCTTCAGGTGCTCGGCTATCCTGCTGACGGCCTCATCCGGCGCCGAGGGCCTTATCTTTCGAACATTCTCGGCTACCCACTGGTATAGGCGGTTCCTGAACGCCTTTCTTCCGTTTTTGCGCGTTTCCCAGAGGAGCCCCCGGCTTACCAGGGCGTTCAGGTAGTTCAGGTTTGTTGCCTGAGTATAGCCAGTCTCGATCTCCTCCGGCAGGAATGAGACTTCGGGATCCATGCGCAGTGCGGCCTTGAGGATCGCCTCGCCCGCCTGTCCCCTCATACAGAATTGCTGCAGGATATTTTCTGCGTCCCTTATCCAGGATTTCACCGCGGGATCAGTTAAGGTCTGCCGGACAAGCTCATTCTTCAGGGCTTCTTCCCTCTCGTAAACTTCCAGTTTCCTTCGCAGCTCATCCCTTTCCTGCATCAGAGCTTGAATGTCGTCTGGGATCAGCTCTAGGCCTAGTATGTTGCCTGTTTCTAGGATGAGACCCTTCCATGACTCGACGAGTTCACGCATCCTTTCAAGTGTGGCCTCGAGCTCTGCTGCCTCCTCCAGCTGCTCCTTCAGGCTGGAGACCTCGGATTCGAGCGCTTTGATCCTCGCTTCATACTTCAATCGCTCCTCAGAAGTGAGGATCCTTGCCTTTAGATTGGAGATCTCCGATTTCAAGGCTTCATTCTCGGCCGTGAGCTCAAGCCTACGCTGCTTCTCCCTCTTCAAGGACTTCTCAAGCTCGCTGATTCTCTCTTCATACGCTTTCAGCTGGCTGGCGAATTCTCCTTCAGTTTTTTCGATTTTCTGAGGCGGCTGCTTCAGAAGGTTTGTAAGTTCCTTAACAGCCTTAGCTAAGTCAGGCGTCTCTATGG
>QMXE01000186.1 GCA_003661975.1 Candidatus Bathyarchaeota archaeon | reverse complement strand
GTATTGAAGACCTTGTTTTTTCAGAACATTCACACCATCGCCTTTCTCAATGTCAGCCTTCCTTATTTTATATCTTTCACCAATGTTGTCTAACAGGTTAGTATAAGGGAAAGCTCCTGAACTATCCGCTATGATTTTTAAATCTTTTTCCAATTTCGAGTTCGTGCTTGATGAATAATAGCCTTTCATGTTAACGATCATAAACCAGTTTATGATATCCTTTCTCTCATTTTCGCTTAGATTATCAGATGTAAATATCTGTTGCTGATAGAAATACTTGGCTATTGGTATTATTGAGACCTTAGAAGGAATTATCTTACATGTACTTAATCCAAGTTCTTCATGTAAGAAATCCATTGTAAACTTAATGGCCTTCTTAGATCTTTCTAAAATTTCTCCACTAAACTTAATTTTCTCGACGTTACTTCTAAATCGTTTTACATTTGAAAAGACCGTTTGTTTAACTCCAAAATTTGATAGTATGAATCTAATTAGTGTGTTTAAGTCTAAATCGCGGTTCTCAAGTTCCCTATGTATGCTTCGTATTTGTTTACTAAAGTCTCCACTAACGACTCCAGCTAGGAAGGAGAGCATCAGTTCAACTGTTCCTATTCTAACACCCGCCTTGTTTATTCTTACGAAGGCGTCGGCCATTTCCGTCACAACATTGTCGTCCTCGCTAAGAGTTTTGATCGTATAGATTGGTATTTTATATTCAATAATTCTTCTGGTTATTTTCTCTAATGTGTTCTTGTAGGCTGGATAATTTGCTACTACCTTATCAAATCTTCCATCTAAATATCCTCTGAAAAGTTCTGAGAGATTCACGCCTCCTTTTTTACCTAGGATTAGCTTATTCTGAGTTGGTACATAAGAGATGATGCTCCGAGAAATTTTGGTTTTCATTCTATATATGCTCCAGTTATTATAAAGCAATAGTAGTGAAGTTAGTCTTTGTTGTCCATCTAATAAGTAGTACGATTCTCCTGTCTGTTCTGCGATATCTAAGTCAATTAATGGAACAGCGAAAGGATCTTCTTCGATATTCCTTGATGGTTTCCACAGAATGATACTACCTACTGGGAGATTTCTAATGATGGAGTCGAAGAAGTAACGAATATCTTCTTCATCCCATTCAAAATCACGCTGAAATTGAGGTAAATACAATCGCCACTCGCCTTCTATTACTTTCTTAATGAGTTCACGTAACTCCTCTTTGTCCACACTTAAACTGATATTAAGCAGGTTCTGAGACATTGAATAACCTCCCCGACTTGTATATCTTTTTAGGAATAATCATTATAAATTCTTTTACCTTCGGGCTTGAATACTACCACAAGTTACTTATGAGGAAAGACCTCAATCCGGTGTAGAAATGATTATAGTAATATCGCTCCTTAACGATCATCCTAAACCATACTTGAAAGTCCTAGAAAATTTCAGAAACTATTTGTCGCCAGACCTACTTTTCATATCAGTGACGCCACAATATGATTACAAGTCTGTTAACTATTCTATAGCTATTCTAAAGAATAATCTTAGTTCTCGATATGTATAGGAATAACCTTCTTAGACTTTATTCTTAGCTTTTGTTGAGTAGTGGTGCTGGGTGCAGATTTGGTGCTTAAGAGAGAGGTAGCCATTGACGGGCTGGCCCTTTCCACAACCTTGTCCAAGAAGTTCTCAGAATATGATAGGGGACGCTTTCGTGACTGCAGGAGACGTTGAGAAGCTCGTAAGGAATAGGATCCACAAAGGATACTTTGAGGAGCTTGTCGTAGAGGCTTTGTCACATTGGTCCGTCTTAGGCGTATTTGCGAGGGCTCCAGCCCTATTCCACGCTAGCCTCGAAGGAGCTGGCGATGAAGACGCTCGAGTCAGGCTACTTCTAGAGAGTGTCGAGTTCATGGACAAGATGGCAGAGGTTTTAGAGGAGGCAAATCATACCTAGACTTACTGAGAGACTTCCTAAAACTCTGAGATGACTCTGCAAGACCGTCGATGATGAGGCTGGGAAAGCCTTATCTTGATGATGAGCTCCGAGTTTATCGAAAATGGGCGTACACTGGGATCATGAAACAGCCAGATTCGCGGTATTGAACTTCTTGATAGACTGCATGAAACAGACCCTTGCTTCAATGATACAGGAAGCGGAGGACAAGATTGTCCGAGACAGGTTGAAAGCGCTACTCAGCCTTATTGATGGCGGCAAGCAAGAATACCTGATATTCGTAAACCATAGGAGGATCGACGAGAACATTCCAGACATAGAAGTGTTAGGAGGCTTCATGCTGATTGAGGTTAAGTCTAAGTCAGCAGAATTTGACGCAGCTCGGAGAAAACTCGAAAAAGATTATTGTCCATGCTATGCCAACGTTAGATATGCATTAGTCACGGATGGACGTTTTTACATAATCTACAAAGTTGAAGGGGGAAGACTCACCAAAAGTGGGCAAGGCTCCCCAGAAGGGATTCGAAGCAGGATCATAGAGATCTTCACGGAAGGATTATCGACGTACTGCGGGCTCCCTCCCACGTCCGATAAAATCTACGAGGTATTCAGCTCATTGGAGGTGGACCTCGAGCTATTGAAGGAATTATTTGAGGACAAGAAGATTGCGGACAGCCCATAATTCTTCTCATATAGGGAGATCCTTCACAGGCTCTATGGAGCGGAATCCGAGGAAGAAGTCATCGACCTTTTCCTACGGCATACGCTCATGAGCATGGTCACTTGCGCATGTCTCTCTTCCGCCATAGGTGAAGGAGGGTCGCCAGTCGAGGCTTGCC
>QMXE01000185.1 GCA_003661975.1 Candidatus Bathyarchaeota archaeon | reverse complement strand
GAGGATTACGCCGCCGCTGAAGCCTCTATGCTCAGCCAATGGGGTGAAACTCTGACCTTTAAGAAAACGTGCCATGTTCTCCTCGTCGAGGAGCATGAGGCTGAGATCAGCTGTTGAGGGCTCCATAATAGACCTCGGAGACGGAATGAAGATCCTCGCCAAGGGATAGGAGCAGGTAGATGAGTGAGCGTATGGTTGTAGCCTTCAGGCCTGAATTCGCCTCTTTAGGAAGGCCTTGTGAGAACGCATTAGCCGGGAAGATGACCAGCATTATATACTCAGGGGACCTCGTTCGCCTCCACGTAGAGCTACCGAATGGAGATGTGATTGTCGTCAAGAGATCCCTACGGCTCTATAAGCCTATCCCAAACGCGCGTGAATAAGGTTCCAGCTTTCAATTCCCTTTATGGGGATTTTTGGCTTTTCTCGCGTACTTTGAAAGAAACTGCTTAAACATTTCTAATTCTCTTTCAAAAGCATACTAATACTGAACATTTATTGTTTTTCACATTTTCTTCATAGTTTACGATTTTCGTAAACCCGTTCCTTTATTCATTTAAATATCATAATCAATGCAATAATATTTGGGATGTTGATGTAATAATGATTATTCTAGTCCTAACAACCTCTCTTCGGCTTATAATCACTCATAACGGCTAAGATCTCTTTATCCCAACAAAAAGAAAACGAGAAATGCAAACCTTAAAGTGAAATGAGAACGCTTATGGAATACAAAAATCAAATTTACGCAATCTTTTTGCAAAAGTAAGCCGAAAATAGGCCTAAAACGATACGAATTTTGGTGGACGGGGAGGGATTTGAACCCTCGACCTCGGCGATGCCAACGCCGCGATCATTCCAGGCTGATCTACCCGCCCAACCGCTATTTTAGCTATTTTTTGTTGTGGTTCTTAAGTGTTTTGCTTCTGGCTTATTTGGGAAGCTCTTTTATTTGGTGGGAGTTAATTTTACTTGTTGCTTCAATATTGCTGGAGGTTGGCTTTGTTGGCTGAGAGAAAGAAGAGGATTGGGTTTATTGGTTTGGGAGTTATGGGCAGACCTATGGCATTGAACCTTCTGAAGGCTGGTTATCCAATGGTCGTCTGGAATAGGACGAGATCCAAGATGAAGCCCCTCTTGGAGGCTGGAGCTGAGGGGGCTGACTCTCCAAGGGAGGTCGCTGAGAAGTCAGATGTAGTCATAACGATGGTTACTGATTCGCCGGATGTTGAGGAGGTAATACTCGGCCCAAACGGCGTTATTCACGGGGCTCATCCAGGCCTAATAGTGATAGATATGAGCACTATCTCCCCGACCGTCACGAGGAGAATAGCCCAGAAACTCGCTGAGAAGGGAGTTAAGATGTTGGATGCTCCTGTAAGCGGTGGAGATATAGGAGCAAAGAAGGGAACCCTCTCAATAATGGTCGGCGGGCCAAAAGAGACATTCGAGGAGTGCCTTCCAATATTCAAGGTGCTTGGGAAGAAGATAACTTATATGGGTCCAAGCGGGATGGGACAGACTACTAAGCTATGCAATCAGGTCATATGCGCCCTAAACATTCAGGCCGTATGCGAGGGCTTAATGCTCGGAGCCGCAGCCGGGCTAGACCTGAAGAAGCTCCTAGAGGTTGTAACGGCAGGAGCCGCTGGATCATGGATGCTCTCGAATCTCGGGCCTAAAATGATAGAAAGGGACTTTAGGCCTGGATTTAAGATCAGCCATCAACAGAAAGATCTAAGATTGGTCCTCTCATTCGCATCTGAACTCAAATTACCACTTCCCGGAACAGCTCTGGTTCAGCAGATGTTCAGATCCGTCGAGGCTGAGGGGCTTGGAGATAAAGGAACACAGGCTGCAATAGTCGCAATGGAGAAGATCGCTGGAAGAAGATTAACCGAGGAGAAGCAATAGACCCGCAGGGAATAATCCCCCTTGCATTTTTGTTTAATAACTGATTTCACTTTAGAATCTACATGATCCGCGATTAAGCGTATCATTTCGCGGAGATCCATTAAACTCCATAGATATAAGTCAGTAAACATTTAAAGTATAGGCCATTAAAGAATCCTCATCGAGGATGGGAATCCATATGGTTAGGCCGCAGGTGCCCATGCCTAAAAGGAGCGTTAAAGAGAGGATTAAGTGCTTTGATGAGGTTGCACTTGGCTATAGCGAGGATGAAGCAATAGCCGAGGCAAACAGATGCCTACAATGTAAGATTCCAAGATGCGTTGAAGGCTGCCCAGTAAACGTGAACATTCCAGCCTTCATAAGGAAGATTAGGGAGCGTAAATTTGAAGAGGCTCTCGAGGTTATCCTGGAAAAGAATAGTCTGCCAGCGATCTGCGGGAGAGTCTGCCCGCAGGAAAATCAGTGCATGGGTAAATGTGCACTGGCAGCGAAGGGCGAACCGATAAATATCGGCGGGCTTGAAAGGTTCGTCGCCGATCAGGAGAGCAGAATGGAGGTTAGAAAGAAGGTTAAGGTGGCCCCTCCAACAGGAAAGAGAGTCGCCGTTGTCGGTTCTGGACCTGCAGGATTAACAGTTGCCGCTGAACTTGCAAAGATGGGACATTCAGTCACGATATTCGAGGCCCTACATGAACCCGGAGGAGTTTTAATGTATGGGATTCCAGAGTTTAGGCTTCCAAAGAGGATCGTGAGGGAAGAGATAGAATACATCAAGAGCCTAGGAGTTAAGATCGAGACGAACGTGATAATCGGGAAGATGATAAAGATAGATGAATTATTCAAGATGGGCTATGACGCCGTCTTCATCGGGTCAGGAGCAGGCCTCCCCAGATTCCTCGGAAT
>QMXE01000184.1 GCA_003661975.1 Candidatus Bathyarchaeota archaeon | reverse complement strand
ATTCTGCTGAGGGAGCCGGACATGCCTTTCGACCTCAAGACGCTGACGCCGGAGAAGATCAGCAAGATGATGCTGAAGCAGGACGAACTGATAAGCGAGCCCGCGGTCATCGTCGCGGCGAAGTTCGTCGTGCTCGACTTCCGCTGGTCTCCGGAGGCGGAAAAGGGCGGAACCGACGTGATAACGAAAACCAGGGAGGCGGCGTCGCCGAAGAGGCGTCCGGGCAAGCGCCCGTGAGGACGATTTATAGAGGGTCGTCGGATGAATATGGAGCAGTTGAAACAGATTCTGCGAAAGCATCCTGAGAAGGTGGCGGCGGGCGCGATCGGCCTGCTGATCATATTCTATCTTCTCATCGTGGGCTTCAGCGGCGAAGTGACGCGTCGCGTCGAGAAGAGCAAGGAACTGCTGCAGGCGCTCGAGAACCGCATCGCCGACGAGAAACAGGACTGGCTGCCGCCGGAGCAGAGCCCGGAGTACTCGACCGAAGGCAAACGGATGTTGATATACACGCCGGAAGCCTCGCCCGGCGCGGAGTGGTTCGCGTACAAGCGTCCGTTCGTGCCGCTGGAGTGGCGCAAGCAACTGCCCAAGGAGGCCAAATTCGAGCGTCCCACGCTCACCCTCACGCTGGAGGGACTCAAAGCGTCCCTCAAGTGGCAGGACAGTCCGGAAAACGATCACGTGGCGGTGACCGGCTACGTTCTCTATCGCAAGGTCGACGGAGGCGACTGGGAAAAACTCAAGGAGTTCGGCGCCGGCGACACGCCTTCGTACGAGGACGACGATCTCAATCCGCTGACCAGGTACACCTATCGTGTCGACTCCAGCGCCAGACCGCACAAGGGCTTCAACCTCCGCGACCCGAAAACCGGCGCGCTCACAAACGGCGAAATCACCCTCTCCTCGGCCGAGCAGTCGGGCGAGACGCAGTTCCCGTGGCGGATCAAGGTCCACTGGACCCTGCCCGACGGAAGACTGCTACTCGACGTCATAAACCACTTCGACGAGAGCCTCCACCGCAAGAAGGAGTACTTCAAGAAAGGCGAAGAGGCCGTGGTCGACAGGTGGGAGAACGGCAAGAAGATCGGTCAGGTCAAGACCGGCATGAGAATCATAGACGTCAACGACGCCACCAAGACCGCGGTCGTCGAAGACATAACGACGAAAAAGCGGTTCAAGTTGTGGTACGACAGCAAGGAAAAAGACTACAAATGGGAGCCGGTCAAGTAATCCTCCGCCGGCTGAGGTGTGTCTATTTCTTTTCCTGCGTAGGTTTTTCTTTGCTTTTCCGCGGCGCGCGACGGACCGGCGGCGTGACGCGGGAAGGACGCTTCTTGTCCGGATAGAGTTTGTTCATCGCGACTCCGGGTTCGGCCTCCTGCCACGACCGCGCGCCGGTGTCCGGTTATAACGCTTCGTCGCCCGAACGAGTTGCGCCGGCTTCCGGAGAAGCCGGCGCAACCGCGCGCTGCGTTATGGGGGTAGTGGATACGCAATAAATTACCCGGCTCACGTTCCACTTGCAAGGGTTCTTTCAGGAATAAGCACGTCAAAAGAAGAAGAGTATGCATTCCGGTGACAATATGCACGGGTGCATTTCTCGTCTGTACTCTGATGCGGAGTTAGGACACAAGTGTAGATGGAGTGGGCAGGTAACGACCTGCAACGGTACATTTGTCGTCGATACTCTGATGCCGAGCCGCAACGCAAACGTGCTGGAGTGGCCACGGCCACCCACGCGCCACGGGCACATTTGTGTCTGTACTCCGATGCAGAGTCAAAACGCAAATGCAGATGTTGGGGGCCATTGCCCCCGGGCACATTGCGTCCGTACTCCGCCGCCGGGTCGCGACGCAAATGCAGATGTTGGGGGCCATTGCCCCCTGCTGTGGGCGGGACACCGAGTCCACCGGTAACCCGAACGCTGCCGCCGGGTCGGGACGCAAATGCAGAAGGTGTGGTCTTACCACCTGGTGAATGGTTTTGAATGATGCGGGTAAAAAAAGAGGTCGCGATAGAAGGCGACGCGATGAAAAGACTTCTGCTCCGGGCGGTGTTGTTTTTCGTCTGCTGCGGCGTGGTGCTGGCGCAGGAGAGGAAACAACCCCCCGCCGGCCGACTCGAACGGAAGATGGACGAGTTGATCCCCGGACTGGCGGCGGACGATTTCAAAGCGCGCGAGAGGGCCGCGAAAGCGTTGAAAAGATTCATAACGGGATTGCGCAGGACCGAAGACTTCGACGCGGCGTACGAACATCTGAAGCGGAGGATGGGCGAGAGTGAAGACGTTCAGATAAAGGTGTCGCTCAAACCCCTGCTGCCTTTTGCGAAGTTCCACCTGACGGGGTCGCTGCTCGAGCGGATACCCGGTCTTGTTGAGTTATTGACCTCGCCGTGGTTGGATGAGAGAGAGGAAGCGGCCGAGCGACTGGGCGGGACGGGTTTGAAAGAAGCAGTGGCTACTCTGACCGTACTGCTGAAGGACGAGAATAAAGGTGTACGTTCTGCGGCGGCGTATGTGTTGGGTGGGATAGGCGCGAAGGAAGCGGCCAAACCCCTTATAGCGGCGCTCAAAGAAGATGGGGATTTAGGTGTGCGTTGCGCGGCGGCGTATGCGTTGGGGGAGATAGGCGCGAAGGAAGCGGTGCAGCCGCTCGCGGCGGTGCTCAAAGATGAGGATGCGTATGTGCGTTCCGCGGCGGTGGAAGCCTTGGGGAAGATGAAAGCGAAAGAGGCGGTCGGAACACTGATCGAAGCGCTGAAGGACGAGAATAAAGGTGTGCGTTACGCGGCGGCGGAGGCGTTGATAGGAATAGGCAAAGAGGCGGTGCAACCGCTCATAGCGGCGCTCAAGAGGGATGAGGATTCAGGTGTGCGTTCCGCGGCGGCGTGGACGTTGGGTGAGAT
>QMXE01000183.1 GCA_003661975.1 Candidatus Bathyarchaeota archaeon | reverse complement strand
TGGCATGTATTGGACGTGATGAATTATATAGACAGCATTTATGATACTGCATGGAGCTATGCCAAGGCATATCATCAAATGCTTAGAGGTATGGGATACACCAATAAGAATCAAGTCCCAGATAATCTATTGGTAGTTCCGCCTGACGTGGTGTTTCCGACTCCTTGGAATCTCGAACAGAATTATAGCATGACTCCAGAGGAAGTTATGGCATATTACATAGGGTTGCTAAATGCCTTGCAGGAGTTCTTTAATGAGAGCAATTATAGATTAGCCCAATACCTCAGCCATGTAAATGTAACCATGCCTGATGTTAGAGAATGGCTTAAAAACGTGATGATAAGATTCCCAAATGGCACTATTTGGCTGAATGTTACTAGACTGATCCCAGTATGGTATCCAGGTATTCAGACATTCTACCCAGGTCAGGATAATGTTTTACAGAATCCTATGGGAGCTTTAGTCCAACTGCCTAATGGGGAATGGATGTATGTGCAGATTCCAAGCGGATATATGCTTAATCCAGCCGCTATTCATACGCCTTACGGAGACAGCACTAATCCTTGGACTTTGCAGCCATATCAAGGAGGATTTAATCCAATTTATGAACAATATGAGTCTCCAGAACCTGAGTATGTTAAGACTATGCATGAGGTTATGCAGTTGATTATGGCATTCATGCCGCTATTGCTGATTCTAGCGATCATGCAGATGATAGTAAATCTCGGTAAGAGGAGGTGATCAAAGTGAAGGTTAGAATTAAGTGTAGGAAAATTACGGTAACGCTTTTACTGGCTTGGTTTCTAATAGCAGGTCTAGCCTCATTCCTGCCTGCACGGTCTCAGACTACTTACACAGTAGAGTATTTTCCAATTGATGATGCTTATGTTAGTCAGGATAGCCCAGATAATAATTACGGTCTCAGCACAGAGATTAAAATATCGGATCATACTCCAGCATATATAAAATTTGATTTGTCGAATTTCACGCTGCCTGTTGAAAGGATAATATCTGCGAAATTAAAGCTGTATGTTCTTGGTCATTCAAACACGGGTGTAATCAAAGGATATTATGTTTCAGATGATACATGGTCTGAGGAGACGATAACCTATAATAATAAACCGAGTTATGATAGTTCTATAAAATGTTCTTCCCAAGATGTGTCCACTGATAATGTATGGATCGAGATGGATATTAAGGATATTATAGTTCAAAGACTTACACAAGATGATAAGATATTGAGTCTCAGGTTTTATAGGCTTTACACGGTGAGAGTTGCTTCAAAGGAATATGCTGAGGCGGATAAATGGCCTAGACTAATAATTGAATATGAGCCTTATACAGAGACCACCACTCAGACTATAACTGAGACCATCACGGTTACCGACACCATCACAGAGACAGTTACGGAGACCCAGACCGTAACAGATACCGTAACCACTACGGAGACTGTTATTGGCGGCACCACAACCGTCACAGAAACTCAGACCATAACGGAGACTCAGACCGAGACCATCACTCAGACTATAATTGATACCGTTTATACAACTGAGACGGTTTATACTACTCAGACTGAGACCGCTACCCAGACGATAACGGAGACTGTTACAAATACGGCCACGACTACTATTAGCCAAACTACAACAGAATGGGCTACTGAAACAATAACGGTTACGACCACTTTAACGCCTACAGTTACGGAGACCGTTACTCCAAGCTATGGAAATCAAACCGCTAACTATTACACGGATTTAGCGAATCAGCTTGTCCCCTTGGTGATGGTTATAGGCGTAATCTGTAGCCTGCTAGGGTTACTGTTATCGGCTACGGGTGGGAGGAGGTGATAATTGGTGGGGTTAAAGCGTAAAAGGATGAATTTTAGAAGCAAAGAGGCTTATAGGAAATGGTTGGCTTATGGTCATATTCATGGAATATTTGCTAAGACTCCAGGCCATGTCAAGGTATTCATTAGAGGCAGACCGCATAAAGTTAAGCATTCGATCTCTAGGAGATCAAGGCGTTCTAGAAGGAGGAGGAGATAATGGTTAGAAGGAGGTCTAGGGCTAAGAGGCGATCTAAGGCCAGAAAAAGGAGAGTGAAGAGTAGAGGCCGTATTATCAAAGTGGTTCATTATCAGACTGGATCGAGTTTTACGCCTAGAGATCGGCTTTTGAAAGCGTTACCACCTGGTAAGAGGCGATCAAGGACTGGGAGAGTTTATTGGGAGACTCGGAGAAATAGGAGTGATAAGCTGGGTAAGAGAGTGTGAATAGATGCCTAGAAGGAGAGACCGCTTCAAGATCAAAGGTAAGACCTTGGTCTATGCTGTGAGGGATCGGAGAGGAAGGTTTAAGGATATTCAGCTCTTTAGAAGGGCTCACCTATTGGATCTTAGAAAGCCGAGTAGAAGAGAAAGAAGGAAGCGATAGATGTTATACCTGTTACATCCCTTTTTCTTTATTGATCTATAATTTGAGGTATCGATAGGTTATTTTAGAGATGGCTAGGCAGCTGATGGTTAAGGATAGCGTTTATCAGAGGCTAAAGAGGCTTAAGGGAGAGAATAGGAGCTTTTCAGATGTTATAGAGTTATTGTTGGATGCTAGTGGATATGATCAGGTCGACCTGTTACAGGTGTTACAGTCTCAGAATGAGCTTCTAAAGCAGATTCTGAGAGAGATTAGGATGCTGAATTCTAGGCTATCAAGCTTGAAGGTAGAGGTTAAGGAGGCTAGAGAGATTAGGAGTGTAACAGCTGTTACATCCAAAGAGAATAAGAAGCTCCCAAGCTTTATTCATGGTAATCCTTGGGTTGAGATATTGCAAAAAAGATGTGAGGAGGTTTAGGAGGCTGATACTAGATACATGCTGACGCTATAGCTGCCTTCTCGAAAGCTAATTATCTTGAAATCATATTTCTTGCTGCCGTTTGGTAGAGTTA
>QMXE01000182.1 GCA_003661975.1 Candidatus Bathyarchaeota archaeon | reverse complement strand
ATATGCTCCCTACGCTATATGTAAGGTGGAGGCATCGTTAATCGCCGCAGGCTTCAGTAGGGATGATGTCCTCATCGTCCCCCCACGCATGGTTGCGAAGGCTATCGACAGGGATACGGAGATAGTTGCAATACACGTGCTCGATCCTAAGGGTTTAGCGCCGGTCACTTGGACCTTAAAGGCGTTAGCTGGCGGCGGTAAGAGCTGTACCGAGCTTGAGTTTGAGAAGCTGATGAACGTCGTAAGAGCGTTAAAAGAGAAGTATGGGTTTAAGGTGATTGTAGGCGGGCCGGGAAATTGGCAGTTAAGAGGATATGAGTATAAGTATGGAATAGACGTGCTATTCGATGGGGAAGCCGAGCTAACCTTCCCCATAATCGTCAAGAAACTGCTCAACGGCGAGGAGGTTCCGAGATATGTTAAAGGAGAGCCCACGCCATTGGATAAGATTCCATTGATAATAACGCCTTCTAGAAACGGGCTGGTTCAGATCACCCGCGGATGCCCTAGGAAATGCCACTTTTGCAATCCAACTATGTGGCATTTTAGGTCTTTCCCACTGAACATTATTACAGAGGAGATAGAGTTTAACCTAAAGAATGGTATCGAAAACATATCACTTGTTACGGAGGATGTGCTGTTATATGGTGCCCATGGGCTTAAATTAAACTCCGACGCCGTTAAGAAGTTGTTTAAAGTGGTTGTGGACTTGGCAAGAAGATGGGGGGCTCCCGACAAAATAGGTTTCTCACACGTGTCCTGTGCCTCGGCTCTGGTTTTGAAAGATGTTGTCAAGTACATAACTGATATCCAGGGGTTAAGTGACGTTGAGCCGACGTTTCCTCAAGTAGGCTTGGAATCCGGCAGTCCTAGGATCGTCGCTAAGTACTTTAGAGGAAAGGCGTATCCTTGGAAGCCGGAGGATTGGCCCAGCATCGTGGTTGAGGCTGCAAAATTATTCAATGACTCATACTGGTATCCGTGTTTCACGTATATCATCGGCTTCCCCGACGCCACGCCAGACGACTATATAGCGACTACGGAATTGATAGACAGATTGAAGAGTGAAGGATTCGTAGGATGGACCTTCCCACTACTACTGATACCCATGGGCGGAACCATAATAGAAGAGAAGAAAATGAATTTCCCGAGTTCATGCATCGCTAAGCTATCGCAAGAGGCGATCGACTGCATGATAGCCGGCTGCAAGTTAAGCGTCGTCAACTCCAAGATATTGGCTAGAAGGGTGATAAGAATTAAGAACCCGCTACTCTCAAGAATATTCAGCAATCTAGCATCCCACGCCATAGATGCCTTAGAAAGTTGGATAAGCGGCGTAGAGAGAGATCCCAACATTGTGGATAAAGTATACACTAAAGTCGATATTAGAAGCACCCGCGAGCTCACCAAAGCTGTATTACCTGTAATAGTGAAGAAGCTATAACACCTACGTCTATGACGAGCCTAAAGGATGAGAAGCATCAATCCTAGAGAAAAATATAGAGCTATAACTCAGCAGAAATCCCTCTAAATACATGTCTAGACCATCGTCGACTACTTCATACGATTGAGAGCCACATCGCATGATAGGGCTTTGAAGTTTAAGATGGAGCCTAGGTGTTCCCGAGCTATTCTCGGCCTTTACGTCTTTTTCGCGTTGACTACTATCTAAAGCTCTTTTATAGGATTCTTCTTGCGAAGATAGTAGTAAAAAGGTATGGCTTATGAGATTAAGATATAAGGTGAGGTCGGGATCTATTGACAATGGTAAAAATTCATTATGAGAAGGCGATGAAGAAGTTCATCCATCTTTTGGAAACTAGCCTAGCACGTGAGCAAGTTTTTAACAAAATAATCAAGAAGGTGGAGGAGAGCGGAGAGACTTGGGATAAGGTGGCGAGGAAGATTATTGGAGACGTCGTGAGAAGGATTTACAATCAATTATTTCCCGAGGGTAGACTTAAGGAGGCAGTCTATGTTGAGGGGCAAGGTACTCCAATAGCGTGGAGAAGGCCGTATAATCTGTTTGGATCTGAGGGGTCTATCCTGATATCGCCATCTTAAAACCAATGAGAATTGCGATAGAATTGGATCATTCTGGTGCAGGTCATTCAGCCGGATCGAGGTTCAAGATGGCTCTCGCCAAGGCCTCGTTCGCATATCTTAGCGGCGACTGGGATTATTGCATCATATTATTCCATAATCATAGTGGAAGACTAATGAAGCCTTACTTAGGTAGAGAAGGGAAAAGGAGGTTCTCAGATTATACGAAGAATATCTTAACACAAGGGTCATCCTATACGAAGGATCTATGTAAATATGTGAGTTCCGATATACTACGAGAGAAGATACTTGGAGATGACAGCTAAGGTTTAGGTGGAGCCCCGGCCGGGCTTTGAACCCGGGACCACCGGCTTACCAAGCCGGTGCTCTACCAGACTGAGCTACCGGGGCTTTTATCTTTAGTGGGCTTTTGCTGGTTTTATATTTATTTTTAGATCGTTGATTTGGTGAAGTTTACTTTTTCTATTATTGCGTGTGGTGCGTAGACCGGGGTTTCTACTTCCCACCAGCTTATCCAATATCTTTCTCTTCCAAGTTCTCTTATCCCGCTCAGTATTCTTAACATGTTGTCGCTTATTCTCAGCCCCTTTATCGAAGATTCTATGCTCCCCCTCTTTATCCTGAATAAGCCGTCTCTCGGAATCGTTGAGAAGTCTCCGGTCCTATAGTTTTGATATCTTAGATACCAGTCATTCGTCACATAGATTCCATCATCTATGCTTGAGAGCAGCTTCTCGAAGCTCTTATCCCCTCCCTCGACAATTAGATTAAATGGTGTTGGGACTATGAGCCCCGCGTTGGCGGTGGTCTCAGCTCCAAACTTCTTAGCGGTCGTCGAGTTATGTAGATAGGTCTTCAAGACCCCTCTATCAATGATGACATTT
>QMXE01000181.1 GCA_003661975.1 Candidatus Bathyarchaeota archaeon | reverse complement strand
TATTCGCAGCGGCCGCATCTTCCCTTAAGTCTATCGCGATCCCTAAGGTCATTTAGAACCTTAGAGTTTAACCATATCTCCCTTAAACTCTGCCTTCTGAGGTCTCCTACGACAATGGGCATGAAGACGCATGGGGTAACCAGGCCATTCGGCTGTATTGCACAGTAGAGTCTTCCAGCCCCACATCCTCCCAAGAAATTGGCCAGTTGCTTCGCTTTCCCATGAAATTCCAGCGCTGCAAAATGCGTTGGTGAGAGCATATCTTTCCCTTCAATCCGTGATTGTTGAAGGCATACTCTTGAGTATTGAGGAGCCGTGCAGAGAGCCTCTATACCTCCACTAACCAGCTCCCTATAGAGATACTTCATCAGATTCTCCCTTTCAGTTGGGGAGAGATCTAAATGAACTATCTTCTCTCCTCTACCTGTCGGTATAAAATTGAATATTACAACCCTCTTCACGCCTAGTCTCTTTGCCAGATCAATTATTCTCGGGATCTCCTTTAGATTATGCTTCGTGGCGGTCGTGGCTATGCACGTATATAGATCTGCCTCCACGGCGTTCCTGATGCCCCGCAGGGTCTTTTCGAAGCATCCCTTAACGCCTCTAAAGGACTCATGAGTCTCCTTTGTCGCCCCGTCAAGACTTATCTCAACATATTTAACTCCGGATCTCTTCATCCTCACGATTGTCTTCTTCGTCAGTAACGTTCCATTCGTTGCGACTGAAATATACAATCCTTTTTCATAGGCGTAATTTGCAACTTCATAGAAGTCCCCGCGCATCAGCGGCTCACCACCTGAGAAGGCTAGGGCCGAGACGTTATTCTCATCGAGTTGATCCACGATTTTGAGTCTTTCCTCGGTTGTCAGCTCGTCTGGAGTCGGCTTGTCAGCACGTTGATAACAATGTTTACATTTTAGGTTGCATGCGTTAGTATAGTTCCATACTACAAGGAATGGAGCTGGGGTTATATATGGTCTTGTTACTCCATATCTCCCTATGCCATTTAAAACGTTGATTATGCCCTTCCTAAAATATGGAACTTTAAGAGCGCTTACAACTTCTTCCTCATCAATATCAAATGTCATACATCCAATTCTGATTGCATTCTTGATTAGGCCCGAAAATATTATTCTGCTAATGGGGCGATCTCCATTCTTCTCGCCTATAAAATCGTTAATTGCAGCTTCTAGGTAGCTCTCTCCGCCTCTTAAGTAGTGGTCTCCTGAAAAGCGGATAATAAAGCGGAGTATTGGATTATCAAGTATTGAAAGGAAAGTTTTAACAGAAGCGGAGTTCGAATCCTCCGTAATCGTTTACCTCCTCTACTCAATTTTTGGCAGTATTTATTAACCTTTTTGCTTAAAATTTAATCAATTAGTATCCGAATTATGGCTTCACAATTTTGTCTAAAGAGGTCCTTTATAGTATATTGTAGCTGGGCATCCAACGCATTTATCGGCCTTATATCTCTCACATGTATCACACTTAACCCTGCACGGAGTGATCTTCTTATCTTTAGTTACAAGATTCATTCGCACCTTCAGATATGGCGAGAAGAAGATCGTTCCTATCGGGTAGAATTCTGTTCTTCTAACGCCTTCGCTGCACCTTAGGCTGCACTTCTCCATTGATTCGCTCTCGAGGGTATCCTTATCCTCGGCAATGACCAAAGCGGCCAAGTTATAACCTGCAAAGAGCGTAAACATATTTACGATTCTCGGGCAGTCCTTAAATTTTTCTAGGCACCGATTCAATGCTTCGCGGCTTTCAAATTCAAGTAGAATCAGAGCGGCATGGAGTCCAAGCTTATCGACGTTTATATCAGCCGAGACCCTAATTAATCCCGAGGAGAGCATCTTCTGAACTCGCCGCTTGGCCCCCATTATCGTATAGCCTATAGCCTTCCCCAAATCTACATACGATGATCTGCCATCCTTGAGGAGTTCCGATATTATCTTTCTGTCCACATCGTCAATCTTCATGTTGAATCACAAATTGATTATTTATTAAACATATCCAATTAAAATGAAGTAATATTTAAATTTGATTTTCATTAAATGCTTCAAAAGGCTAAAAAGATGGGAACTGAGTGAAACGCTCTGCATAAAAGCTTATATTTCCAGTTCGTTTGCAAATTATGGATGGTTATGGATGTTGCGATAGACGTGAGAGGCTTAACGAAGCGTTACGGCGGTGTTCTAGCCGTTGATCATATAAGTTTTAAAGTTAGAGATGGCGAGACCTTCGGTTTTTTAGGTCCGAATGGCGCTGGAAAGACTACTACGATAAGGATGCTGATTGGCATTTTGAAGCCTGATGAAGGCTCAGCAATAGTTAATGGCTTCGATATCGTGAAGGATCCATTAAGTGTCAGAGAGCATATAGGCGTTGTTCCCGAGGTCTCTAATGCCTATGTCGATTTATCAGCATGGGATAATCTGATGTTCATAAGCGAATTATATGGCATTCCAAAGAGCGAGCGGATGAATAGGGCTACAAGGCTACTAAAAGATTTTGGGCTTTATGATGTACGGGATAGAATCGTTAAGGGATTCTCGAGGGGAATGAAGCAGAGACTTCTGCTTTGCATGGCGCTCATCAGCGATCCGGAGATAATATTCTTGGATGAACCTACAAGCGGCTTGGATGTTGAGAGTAGAAGGGTCGTATGGCATAGGATCCGCGAGGAGAATGCGAATGGGAAGACCATATTCCTCTCAACGCATAATATGGATGAGGCTCAAAGGCTATGCCATAGAATAGCAATAATAAATCATGGAAGGATCGCGGCGATAGATACTCCTGAAGGGCTTAGAGCGCAGAGTATGGAGCTTCAATGCGTAGAGATAACCTTCAATATGCCTGTGGACTCAAAAGAGTTCTTGAGCGGAGGCGAAATATCAAAGATATCGTTCTCCGGAAGGAAGGTTAAGATTTACACAGCAGATCC
>QMXE01000180.1 GCA_003661975.1 Candidatus Bathyarchaeota archaeon | reverse complement strand
CAGCCTCTAAGGTATCCTTGAACTCCACCGTCTCCCTTGCTATTAATCTGCTGGAGATCTCATATACGTCCGCTCTCCTCGGAAGAAAGAATCCGCTTTTCACCCGGCTTAACAGCATGGATGCAGTTTAAGTTTCTATCAGCATAAAGCGCATCATCTGAATATCGGCGCCCCAATGTAGATGAACTTCCACTCCGGATACTCCTTGACGCCATTCCTAACATGCGCATACCCCTGAATCCCTAGGAGTATGGGCTTGCTATGAAATCTGCGTATGGCGAGGCCAGAACCTTCCTTAGAGCCACATGACGGAATTCTGATAGGCTGAGCCGCAGGCACCTATGAAGCCCACATAAGCGTCATCTTCCCATGAATGTTCCTGAGACATGACTTTCTGTGAATGGATAACTGTCTTTCCTTAGACAAGCAACAGAACCGTTGGAACAATCGCACGATGCTTCAGCTCGTTTATGGATATTCTTGCGGGATCTCGACTTAAGATTGGGAGATGGATGCTGTAATCCATCAGCTTCAAGCAGGCCCCCACAAATGTGACCTTTAGTTTTCCCCAATCGACTTGGTTATTTTATCGCATAAAACTCAATCAAATAGAGACTCAAGAGTGGTATTTAATAGTGTATTTATATTCAAAACAAAAATCCTTAATTTGATAATTTCAGAAAACCAAAAAATCTTATATATAGATAGATATAAATTCTGATTTAGAAATTCTGGGTGAAGCACATGTCAACTGGAAAGGAAGTGGAAGTTGGTCGGGGTATAACAGCGAGGTCCATTATCGTCGGCGTCCTCGTCTTCGTCTTCTCCATCTTCGTGTTGGCACTGAGCTTTCACAACATTCCCGGAGGAAACTTTGAGTGGTTCCACTGGACCGTATACTTCAGCTCCAGATGGGGATACAGCTGGAATACAGTATTCTTCCCATTGATCCTGATAATAGCGGTACTTCAGCTCCTACACAAGAAGATCGGCCTCACAAGGCAGGAGTGGACGATCGTATTTGCGATTCTATCCATGATCTGGCCGATGCTCTTCTGGGTGGGCATCTATACATGGGCAGCTGGAGTAGCCCTTCCGCCAGCGGGCTTTCACGGCTGGGATAGAATAGTAAAGTACATCCCTGATGCTTGGACGGTCAAGGATCCGGTTATCGCGAAGGCCTTCTATGAAAGGCACACTTACGAATTGATCTTCGGATACTGGCCGATCTATAAGGTTCCTTATGCAGAAGCATGGACTGTTCCATTGATCGTTTGGACGCTTTTCGGCATATTCATTGGTCTATTGACGTATGGACTGTCACTTATCTTCAGAAAGCCATTCGTGGACATAGAGAAGCTACCGTTTCCGGGGATGTACCCGAACCTCTTCCTAGTCGAAGAGGTTACAACCCCTGCTGAGTCACATTCAGGCATGAGAGCCGTAATATTCAGCAGAAAGGCGATGTACTTCTGGATAGCATTCTTCGTAGTCTTTATACTTGAATTATTCAATGATAGCGGGGTTACCGCATGGCTTCTCTGGGAGAAAAATCCGCTTCCATGGAGGGCTGATATAGACTTAAGTGGAGCTATTGGTCCGCCTGGAGGCGCACCAATATTCCTGAACTTCTGGAATGTGATATGGTATGTGGGAATAGCCTTCATATTCCCATTGGATATACTCTTCACTGGACTGCTATTCTTCGTGATCTGGCACTGGATTGTTCCATGGGCGCTTGTGTCAGCCGGATTGTATCCGGCGGGCAAGAACGTTAGAGGATTTGGAGTCTGCTGGCCGGCTGTCTGGGGATCAACGTGGGCCGAGTCGTATCAGATGCAATTCCTAACGATGTGGCTCGGCATAGCCCTGTTCACACTATGGCAGACTAGAAGATACTGGATAGAGTCCTTCAGATCATTCATTCGTGGCGGAAGCGCTGAAGCAAGCGAGCCATGCTCTCACCGAACGATGTGGCTGATCTTCCTAACAGGTTGCGTTGGATTGTTCATTTGGATGGTGGCAAGCGGCATTCATCCATGGATGTCGTTAGTCGTCGTGGTATACATAGTACTCGTGCAGATCGCGTTGATGAGAATGAGAGGCGAGCTCTGGAGCGGAGATCCCATAGATGCATGGGGCTTCAGAACTCAGCATACGGTTGCGCCCACAATAAGGCTTACTGGGTCAGTGATTGGAATGCCAATAGATGAGGCTGCCAATTCCCTAACTGCCTTTGGAAGCGCATACGTGTTGACAATGCCCCTTGCAGGTGGAAGCTATCAGCCATGGGCTCCGGATGTGGCGGGAATATACTCATATAAGATGGCCGCCGAGACTAAGACGAGTCCAAGAGACGTCTTTAAGGTTCAAATGCCAACTTTGATCTTGGGCATGATACTGGCAACAGTCTTCGGCTGGCTCGTTGTGGGGACAGGAGGAGTTGGTAACTGGTCGCATGGCTGGACTACTAGCTGGGACGGAGCTCTTAATAATATGGGACAAGCAGTCTGGGCTACTGAAGGCAAAGGCTTCACGAAGAAGCCGCTCTCAGTTCCCACGATGACCTGGGGAGCGATAGGCATTATCGAGGCTATAGTCCTAATGTACCTCCGCATGAGGTTCCCATGGCTCCCAATAAACGTCGTTGGAGTTCCACTTCTAATATGGACACAGGCATTCGGAATGTTCACGATATTCATAGCATTCATTTGGAAGCTTCTAACGCTGAAGATAGGAGGCCTCAAGGTCTACGAGAATGTCATGGTGCCCATAGCAATGGGAATATTCTTCGGCAGCTTTATACATTGGTACATCATATTCCCAATACTATACCAGTTCAGATTCTGGGGATGGACTCCTCTAATCAAAGCATAACCATTACCCCCCATCTTTTTTGGTTAGATCTGAATGTTTTCTGATGAATGTGGGCTTACCGTTCACTTTAGGAGAAAGGTGCTTCTAAGCAAAAACTTCAAGCCCAGAACATGATCAAGAATAAATATTTTAGTGTG
>QMXE01000179.1 GCA_003661975.1 Candidatus Bathyarchaeota archaeon | reverse complement strand
GGTAATACTCAAGAACGCTAAGATTCACATTAAGAAACTCCGTATAAAGAGTAGGAGGAAATAATCTTGGAGAAAAAGGATGAAGAGAAGGGGAAGACAATAAAGATTGGGCCTAAACTATTGGAGCTTCTAAGTGAGCTCGGCGAGATGGAACTCGAGGATGTAGAGATCGAAGTTGAAGAATTGGAGATTCAGCTCCAGCCGATGACTGGAGCCCCCGCTCAGCCGCTTAAAGCCGCAGTTGCAAAGCCAGAGGCCCCGGCTAAGCCAGCCGAGATCCTGAAAGCCCCATTCAAACCGTTAATTGAGGAGTATCCGGGGAGAATAAGGGAGGTTAAGCTCGGAGCTACGAAAGGCGAGGGTGGAAGCCGGGGGAAGACGGTGATCGTTGGAGGCGAAAACTCTCCGTCATACTACCTCTTTGAGAGAGCTCCCCCTCATCCACCAGTCATCTCAGTCGATGTATTCGATATACCAATATCCCTGCCGAAGACAGTTAAGAATTACGTGAAGGAGGTTATGGGAGACCCAGCTGAATGGGCTAGAATGGCAGTTGAAAAGTTTAGAGCTGACCTAGTAACCGTTGAGCTGATGAGCACAGACCCGCTCATTAAAGATGCGCCTCCAAAGGAGGCTGCTAAGACAGTTGAGGAGGTATTGCAGGCAGTTGATGTCCCAATAATCGTGGGTGGATGCGGAGATCCAAGAAAGGATGCGGAGGTCTTCATCAAGGTGGCTGAGGTGGCTCATGGAGAGAGGGTTCTATTGAGCTCCTTAACTTTAGACATGGATGAGGCTAAGGTTCTCGAGAAAGTCGCTAGGGCGGCGAGCGAGCATGGACATGCAGTCCTAGCATTTACGGCTCTGGATCTGAATAGGGCTAAGGAGCTGAATAGGAAGCTCTACTCATACGTTCCAGCCGATTCAATAATAATGGATCTTACAACGGCGGCTCTTGGATATGGGCTTGAATATACATTCAGCATCCATGAGAGAGCGAGGATGGCGGCTCTAATGGGAGATGAGGAGCTCCAGCATCCAACGCTCTCTGGAACAACGAATGCTTGGGCTGCACGTGAAGCGTGGATGAAACTTCCGCCGGAATGGGAGCCGAGGGAGCTTAGAGGGCCATTATGGGAGACTGTCACCGCACTCAGCCTGTTTCTGGCTGGAGTAGACATATTCATGATGATGCATCCATACGCGATAAGGACGATGAAGAGGATAATCGAGGAGTTCTCGAGTATGGGGAAGGCCAAGCCAGAGAAGATATCCGATTGGGTCTCCATGAAGATCTAATCGGAGGCTCACTGAATGTCTGAGAGGGAGATTAAGAGAGGCGCAACCGAACTCAGCCCAATCGAGGTTTATATGCTACTTCCAAAGACGAACTGTAGGAAGTGCGGGGAAGAAAACTGCATGGCATTCGCCGTGAAATTAGTGAATAGGGAGACAAGCCTCAATAAATGCCCCGAACTTGAAAAGGAAGAATATGGGGATGCACGTAGGAAACTAGAGGAACTTTTGGCTCCACCCATCAAGGAGATCACCATTGGAACTGGAGATCGCGCAGTTAAGGTCGGCGGTAAACTCGTCTTGTACCGTCATGAATTCACATATCACAATCCAACTCCCATAGCGATCGACGTAACTGATGAGATGCCGCTGAAAGGCTCAGATGGGGAGGAGGGCCTATTAGATAGAATCAGAAGAATCGAGGGTTTCTCATACAATTATATTGGCAGAAGCCTAGGCCTCGACATGATAGCCATAAGATCAACATCGAATGACCCCTCAGCCTTCAAGTTTGCCGTTGAGAATATCGTGAAGGCGACGGAGTTACCCCTGATTCTCTGCTCGTTCGATCCAAACGTGATGGAGGCGGGGCTTGTTGCGGCTTATAAGCGGAGACCCCTAATATACGCTGCTACTAGGGATAATTGGAGAGAGATGGCTGAGCTGGCGCTGATGTATAAATGTCCCCTAGCCGTCTTCGCTCCCGGAGACCCTGAGCTAATTAGGTCGCTCTCAAAGACCCTAATCGATTATGGAGTTCAGGACTTAATGCTTGATCCAGGAACATTCACCGATGAGGGGCTTTCAGATACTATTAATATCTTCACGATGATCAGGCGGAATGCCATTAAAGGCGGCGATAAACTGTTGGGCTTCCCACTGATAGGCGCGCCTATCACCGCCTGGATAAACGGTGGAGATCCAAAAGAAGCGGCCTTCAAGGAATCCTATGTTGCAGCGATGCTGCTTTCGAGATACTGCGATCTGCTCATAATGCACAGCCTAGAAGGATGGGCTCAGCTTCCAGTGCTAATCTGGAGATTCAACATTTACACTGATCCGAGGAAACCCGTTTCAGTCGAGCCTGGACTTCGAGTGTTCGGCTCTCCCGACGAGAACTCCCCTGTAATGCTCACGACGAATTATGCACTAACATATTTTACAGTTGAGTCTGACATTAAAAAGGCGAATATAGACTGCTACTTGATCGTCGTTGATACTGAGGGCATAAGCGTTGAAAGCGCCGTTGCAGGGAGATACTTGACGGCTGATAAGATAGCGGAGGCTATAAAGGAGACTGGCATAGAAAAGAAGGTTAATCATAGGTATCTGATTATACCGGGCTTGGCGGCTAGGCTAAGCGGCGAAACCGAGGAGGCTCTAGGAGGAGATTGGAGAGTTCTGGTTGGACCGAAAGACTCATCTGGAATACCCGAGTTCTTAAAGAGCAAATGGCCTCCAAAAGAGGAGGAATAGGATCTAGCATAGAGTTATCTATTGGATTGGAAAGCTGTGTAGGCTGATCCCATAATCGTCCCTCATCTACACTGTAATCTCAAGTGCAATTACATTTCTGATTTGAATCGGATTTTAAAAGCCGCTTGACGGGAAGAACTCTTTGCTTCCTGGAATATATATTGACTCTGAGTATGCATCATTGAACATTGGATCCACAAGCAGATCCACATAGAACATCTTTTCGGCTATCTCCCGGGCTTCTTCCCTCTTCTCCAT
>QMXE01000178.1 GCA_003661975.1 Candidatus Bathyarchaeota archaeon | reverse complement strand
TCGCAAGCCTCGGTGCCTACCTCTACAAAGTCCAGCAGGGAAAGATCAAGGTAGCTAACCCTCCCTCAAAGCATGAGTGGACTCTTATCTGGAAAGCCTATCAGGAGAGAAAGGAGGTGAGACCACGTGAAAGTTAAGCTTTTAGCAGTCATCTTCCTGATTCTTCTTCCGGTTTACGCCTTTTCCCAGGATGTGCTTCTAACTGCTAAAATCGAGGATGTTGCCGTAGCTCTGGATAAGAACGGAAAGCAGTATGTTCGGTTTATTGTAAACGAGGAAAGGACTCTTGCGGGAATCGCTTACGAAGTGGGAGTTCCGGTTATGGCCTTTGGAAGCCAGGTTAAAGAGGCAAAGGCCCTGAAGAAAGGAGAAATCCTGAAGGCAATCTGTGACAAAAGGGAGAAAGCTGGAAGAACCTCTTATATTATCCTAAAAATCATCCGCTAAAGATAGGGAAGAAGGGGTTAGGGAGGAAGGGAGGAAGTGGGAAAAAACTAATCCCTTAATCCCTATATCCCTACATCCCTAATCACCTGGAAGGTAAAAATGAAAAACCTAAAAAACAGACTTTTCCGAGTCAAAAGGTTCCTTTCCCAGCTGGTCATCATCCTTTCCATCCTCGGGATCATAACCTTTTCTCTTTTCATCTTTGAAGAGTCGATTCAGATAGCAACCTTTGGCACCTGGCCAGCCCAGGATACGGGAGATTGGATGCTGGTCTTAAAAGGCTTAGACACCATAAGCTCAATCAATAAGGCAATGAAAGCAGTAAACTACTCGGTGGGCTGGCTTCAGCCGTTTGCCTTTTTCTCCTACCGGGCCTTTGGAAAGGCAACCGACTACTACGTAGAGTCGTTAAAGAGAAAAGTGTTTGCCAACTCTCCCGAGTGCTTCTTGGGAAGGAAAGTGGAATTTGTTTTTATCCCCAAAAGGATCGAGAAAGAAGGAATCCGGGTTAAGCTCATAAACGGAAGGATTTGCGTTCTTACATCCTCCATTCCCGACACTCAAAAGATTATAGTCTCAGGGATTATCGAAAGGAAAGGTAACCTTTTGATTGTTAAAGCAGATTCTATCAAACCGGTAAGGAAATGAAGGTGAAGGGGCAAGAGGCGAGAGGCGAGAGGCAAGGGGCGAGGGGTAAGTTTCTTTTGCCACTTGCCCCGTGCCCCGTAACCATTAATCCCAAGAAAGGAGGTATCTATGAACCAGGTAAACATAATTGGAAGGTTAGGGCAAGACCCAGAACTTAGATACACCCCGACTGGAAAGGCGGTGGCAAGGCTTTCGGTGGCAGTAAATGACCGCTACGGTGAAAACGAAAAGACTTACTGGTTTCCAGTTATCTGCTGTAACGGTCTAAGTAGGAGGTGATTATCTTGGCGTATACACCGAAGCTCCCTCAGTATCATTCCGCTACCTTAAGAAGGGTAGCCTGGGCATTGGGAAAGCCCATGACTAAGACACTTGCTGCTCTATTCGATAGCCTGGATATCCTCATTGACCCGGAAAAAGTCTGCGAAAGCTGCAAAGACAAATCCCACTGCCAGAACTGTTATTTTAAAACCAGAAAAAAGTTAAATGAAGATATATCCTTTGATTCCCTAAAACCCTCATTCAATACGGAGGTAGAAATGAAGGTAAATCAGGTAAGCGTTCTGGTATCCAAGAAAATAGGCAAAAACTTCTGCTCCTGGAGCCTCTCTTATGGGGCCACGGCCGAGGTTGAGGATGAAGAACATTTCACTGAGGTCATCTCTCAGCTGGACTCCCAGTTAAGGGAAATGGTCTCAGAATCCCTGCCAACCCCCAACGGAAACGGCAACGGACATACAAATCATCATCAACTCCAGGAGTAACGGAGTTCATTGAGTTCCTTGAGTTCATAGGGTGGGTTGTAGGGCAACTCAAGGAACTCTATTAACTCAATAAACTCAAGAAACTCTCAGGGGTCGAGGAGGGATCATGATAAGCCCAAACCTGCTTTCAATTGCCACCGATACCGCGCATCTTCCCTTGATCATCCCCTGGCCCCGGCAAAGGATCAAAAGGGAGAGGCTGATCCCTGAAGGCAAAGAAAAGGTAACCTTACGCCATCAGAAAAGGGCCTTTGTGGGCTGCTTTTCACTCCGGCTGAAGAAGAATATAAACTGGGAGCTTTTCAAAAAATGGAAGGAAACAAGATCTCCCTCCATCACCCATCAGATTGCCAGGGACTTTCTCCCCTTCATCAGAAACCATTACGATTACCTAACTACAGCACCACCATCTGGAAGGAGAAATCCTTCCTGTTACTGCGTCTATGACCTGGCAAGTGCTATTTCGAGACTCACTACAATTCCGTTTGTTCCTGCATTCGCACAAAAAACAGACAAATTGCATCACGGCCGGTTTGCAAGCCTTGCCCAATCAAAACCAGAGCTGCTCAAATCCTGGAACATCCAAAGAAGTTCCATCCTGTTTATTGATGACTGCATAACCTCCGGGACAACTGCAAGACTTTGTTATCAAGCTTTGGTTAGTCTGGGAAACCATGTGGATGGTCTGATATGGGTAAGTGCGGGTACTTAGATTTATTCATTTCCGAATATTGTGCCTATGATTTCTTTTCGTTGATATTTCCGTCATCCCGTGCTAAAAAATAGAAGGCACAATTTTTATGGAGGGAAGATATGCAAAGAGAAGATATTGAAAGCATAAAGGAAAAACATAGGGATGAATGGGTGCTTCTCTCCGACTGCGAATTGGATGAGTTTAACGAGCCTTTATCGGGTGTTGTTGTTGCCCATAGTAAGGATAGGCAAGAGATTTATAACAAACAGATGGAAATAAAGAAGGATCTCTGCATCTACTATACTGACAACATGCCTGAAGATTTAGCGGTTATGTTTTAATGGGCAAAATATCCAGAATCGTCACTAAGATGCTAAGTAGAACCTTGCCAATTGTTTTTTAATGGTAAGGGGGATTAATGCTGTAGAAAAGAAAAGAGCAATTATTAGGAAACAGATCCTAAAAGGAGATTAACAATCATCC
>QMXE01000177.1 GCA_003661975.1 Candidatus Bathyarchaeota archaeon | reverse complement strand
TTTGGCATTGAGATCATAAAGATGACATCGAATGAGCTGAATGCATACTATGAAAAGACCGATGAGGCTGTGGCTGAAAATATAGCGGATAAATGGATAAGAGAAGCATTGAAGGTAGTTGAGCCCTCAAGAGAGGAGATCGTGAGATCCGCAAGGATGTATCTGGCAATAAAGAGGGCGATGCAAGATAATGACTCTGACGCCGTAACTATAGATTGCCTAAGTCTATGCTATGGAGGGAAGATCCCCGCCTACCCCTGCTTAGCGCTATTTCAACTTAACAATGAGGGATTAACTGGTGTATGCGAAGCCGACCTAAACTCAACAATAACGCAGTTGATGATGAGATACCTGACTGGAAGGCCAGGCTACGTCTCCGATCCGGTAATCGATACGGCATCTAACCAGATAATATATGCTCATTGCGTGGCGCCAAATAGGGTTTATGGGCCGAATGGACTGAGCAACCCATACATTATACGCTCACATTCAGAGGATAGAAGGGGCGCCTCGGTTCAGTCGCTTATGCCACTCGGTGAGACCGTGACCACATTGAGGATAAGCGTTGAGGCGAGGGCCATGTGCATCCATCAGGGCATAACAGTCGCGAATATTGAGGATGACAGAGCCTGCCGCACGAAGCTAGCGGCAGAGACGAATGCAGAGAGGATACTTGAGAATTGGAATGTGGAGGTCGACTTCGGATGGCACAGAGTAACCTTTTATGGAGATTGGAGGAGGCAGGCAATAAATCTGGCGAGACTTCTCGGATTGAAGGTCATTGAGGAGGATAAGTGAGCTTGGATGAGAATTCGAGGGGAATAGTGAAGATCAAACCCGTTTATATAGGCTTATATCATTACCGTGAACGCTACGGAAGTGTCTGCTCTCCAGATGTTAAGGGAACCCCACAAGTTCCCAAGATAGGATTACAGGAGATAATGGAGGAAGCCCAGAAGATCATCAAAAGATTCAAGGAGAAGATTAGGCTTGATTTCGTGGATGTCAAGGAGCCTTTCATCATAAGTAGCCATAGGGACTTAAGGCGGCTTCCAGAGATCCTCACCTACGACGATGACGCCCTACTCGTTGGATCAATGGGTGGAAACCCATTGGAGATTTATACGCTGTCGCTTATTGGATTGCCAATAATAAGGGGAGAGACCACGGAGAGTTTCATAAGAGCTCTAAGAGTGAAGAAGTTTTTGAGGCAGAGCAAATTTCTTTATGTTGGCGAGATCCCATCCTTCTCGGCTCCGTATGGCCCATGGAACTTCTACGCGATCGAGAAGAGATTCGGAGTTAGAGTTAGACACGTCGAGACAAACGAGTTTTACAGATACTATGATAGAATCCCGGATGATGCCGTAAAGGAGGAACTTGAGAAGTGGAGAAGAGACTTTGAGAGGATACTAGAGCCGAGCGAGGAGGATTTGATGAATGCAGTTCGCGTATATCTGACGCTGAGATACCTATGCGAAAGGGAAGATGCAAATGGAGTAACGATAAATTGCGGTCGATTCACGGAGGAAAGACCAGTCGTTCCATGCCTGGCCTTTGATAGGCTAATAGATGAGGGGATAATGTGCGCATGTGAAGGAGACATCACAGCTATGCTCTCATCGCTGATGCTTCACGCCGTAAGCGGCCAACCAGTTCTAATGGGAAACTTTGGTTATGAGCCCGGCCGCTTCGAGGCTGAGGAGGGAGAAGTCACGATCGAGCATGATATAATACCACTATCTATGGCTTCAACGAAGTATACGATAAGGGATTATCACGGCAGGGGATTCGGAGTCACCGGATACGCCGATATTAAGTCCGGAGAGCCTATGACCCTGCTTAACATGGATTCCTCGCTTAGTAAGATATTAGTTGTTGAGGGTTGGGTTAAGAGGAGCGAGGATGGAATTCACTGCCGCATAATAATCCACATGGATGTTAAAGGCGACATTGAAAGGTTGCCAGACCTTATTGTAGGTTCACAGCACATATCCATGACTTATGGGCACTGGCTCAACGCCCTAAAGGAGACCGGAAAACTCTTAAATTTGGAGGTTCTACACCTATGAGTGGCCGGGTGATCTGAGATGGAACTCATCGTTAAGCCCATATTAACATACGGCATCTATGAAAGGAAGGAGGCTTCGAGCTGGCGGCCTTGGGGCGGAATACAAACGGAGGAGGATATGGCCGAGGAGAGTATGAGAATAGAGAGGGAGATCTCGGATCTATCAGCAAAGGCTGATTTCCCGCTTAGAATGCTACCGCTCACAAGCATAAGGAGAGTCGAGGAGTTATATGATGCCATGGAAGAGATTGAATCTTCTGATGTCATACTTCTATACGCGGCTGGAGGGAAGGAGGAGCTCTTAAGACAAGTTCTTTCACACAGGCCGAGCATAATCTTTGTTAGGCATAGGTCAGGGCCAGTCTATTTGTGGTATGAGATCGCTCATCCAGCACTTATACGCCGAAGGACGGATGAGATCGCTCAGCCTTGGATAGGATATGAGGATGTCGTAGTTGATGATTATGGCGAGGTGATCTGGAGGTTAAGGGCATACTATGGATTGAAGAATACGATTGGAGCGAGGGTTATCTCGATTGGAGAGCCCGGAGGATGGGGAGTGGGGGAGAAGGCTGTCTCGCTTGCACGCTTAAGATGGAACCTCGACGTTAGGGTAGTCTCTTATGAGGATCTAAGTCAAAGGATCAAAAAGGCTAAGGCGAATAAGGATTATATCGCGGAGGCTGAGAGGCGAGCTGAAGAATACTTGACTGAGGGCAATGTGTCACTGAAGACTGATCGGAGATTCTTCGTGAATGCATTCATTCTATATCGGATCTTCAAGGAGATACTTGAAGAGTTTGAGGCTAAGGTTATTACTGTTAGAGGATGCATGTCCACGATAATGCCAATCGCGGAGACAACGGCATGTCTCCCACTGAGCCTACTGAACGATGAGGGATACATAGCCTTCTGCGAATCCGACTTCGTGGCAATACCATCTGGGATCCTCCTACACTATATTTCGGGGAAGCCGGTC
>QMXE01000176.1 GCA_003661975.1 Candidatus Bathyarchaeota archaeon | reverse complement strand
ATTAAAACCGAGATATTCGTAATACGTCATCGTCGACAAAAACGAATCCTTTACCACTTCCTTCTTTATGTCGAGCACATCAGCATCCCTCATTTCCCTCACGATTTTCTTGAGATAGTTTTTATCCTTCGGAAGCGTTACGTCGCTGTCGAGAAAAAGCAGTATGTTTCCGGAAGAACACTTGGCTGCTGTATTCAGCGCGTTCGCCTTTCCGAGTCTTTTTTCGTTTACGATGAATTTTACCTTCCCGCGATATTTTTTTATCACGGCTAAGGAACGTGCGGTCGGCTCATCGATTACCACTATAATCTCGTAAAGTTTCCTCTCCATTCGCTGGTCGAGCAGCGTATCCAAGAGTTCTCGGAGCAGTTCAGATTCCCTATACACAGGAATGAGCACGCTTATTTCAACCATCTCTACCGCCTGTAAACTCTTTCTATTTTCTTCACCACGTTCTTCCAATCGTACTTTCTAACCTCGCGAAATGCCGCACTTGAAATTTTCCTTGAGAGGCGCGGATTTAAAAGCAGTTCGATTATTTTTTCCGAAAATTCGTTTACTTCATCTTTCTTTACCGTAAATCCGGTTTTTCCGTTAATTATCACTTCCTTTATTCCGCCGTGTTCGGAAGCGACCGCAGGCGTTTTAGAAGCCATCGCCTCCAAAAGAACCGTGCCGAACGATTCTCCGTAGAGGGAAGGGAGAACGAACACGTGAGAGCGTTGATAGAGTTCCACGAGTTTTTCCTTCTTCACGCATCCCATCATCGAAACGTGTTTGCTCAGATTTAAGGCGCGTATGAGCAGTTCCGCAACCGAAGAAAAATAACCGCTGCCCACGAGCGTTAGATGCGCGTGCTTAACCTCTTCTTTAACCCTTTGGAATGCCTTTAGAAGAATGTGAATACCCTTTCGGTAGGTAAATCTCCCGACGAAAAGCACGCTTCTTCCGTCGAACGTTTTTACCTTCGGTGAGAATTCGCTAACATTTACACCGTTGCCTATTATTTCTATTTTCTTCGAGGTGAAATACGAGATGAATTTCGCTGCCGCGTTGCTAACCGCGATTATTTCATCCGCGTTGTTAATATATTCCCTGTAGGGAAAAAGAACGTAGGAAGACGGTTTCCATAAATAATCCACGTCGTAAAAAAACTGTATGGAATGGTTGGTTAAAACGGTTTTTATCCCCAATTTTTTGCCTACGGATATCGAAAGAAGGGATATGGGTGAGAATGCGTGGTGGGCGTGAATTACCTCAGGTTTAAATCGTTTTATTTTCCTTTCGAGTTCCGATGCTTGCGGTATGTCGAGTATCCTTGAAGTTTTAAAAACGGGGTTCACGCGAATTACGTTTAAACCCAATTTCTTATCGCTGAACCGTGCTTTTTTCGTGATTATCACCACTTCGTGTCCCCGCTCTTCCAGAGCCCTCGCCAAACCTTCGATGTGGGTTGTTACTCCTCCGATTTTCGGATAGAAATAATCGCTGCACAGCGCTACTCTCAAAGCAAAACACCCAGCAGTATTAAAAAGTATGAGAGATTGGAATAGATATCGAGTATCCTGTAAGATTTCTTGGAGTAAAATGCGAGATAAAAAATCGATGTCGTTGCAAGGAACAGCGAAAATAAAGCACCCGTGTTAATCGCGTAAAAAACGGGAAGGAGCGATAGGGGAAAGAGAAACGAAAGAAAGCGCGTGAATCTCTCGCACGCGCGCAATCCGAGCGCGCAGGCAATCGTTGTTACTCCGGCTTTTTTATCGGTTTCGTAGTCCTCCATGTGATTTCTTAATTCGAAAATAACCGAAAGATGAAACACCGATATCGCTATAATCGCGTGCAAAACTTCAATATCTTTCGAGAAAAATGCGGAAGGGAATAAAAAAAGCAGAGAACCGAAGAAGAGACCGTGCGAGGCCAAATCGAGAAACGGTCTCGATTTTAATCTGAAGGGCGGAGCGGAATAAGAAAAGGAAAGAAAAATAAGAATCGCGTAAAAAAGGAACGCACCCGGAGAACGCGTGAGAGAAAGGAGCATGCCGAGCAGCGCCAAAAATAAGGAAAGCAGCACTCCTTCCTTCTGGTCTATTTCGCCCGCGGCTACGGGATTGCTCTTTTTTCCTTTTAACGAATCTTCTTTCACATCGAAGGTGTTGTTGATGGAAAAACTGAAACCGAGATAGAGGCAAACGAGCGCGTAGAAATATAATGTTTCTGAAATACCAGCGCTTCCTCTCGTGAAGATTGCATAGCCCAGAGTGGCGATAAGGAAGTATCCCAGCCAGTTGTTTATACGTAACATCTTCACGCATGCAGCGAGTTTCATAAATTTAGAATCTCGGCGCAAATTTTTATTTTCATTCAAAACATCACTTGGATGCCACGTTCGTATAAGTTACGTGAGGTGGAGAAAACAATTTCGTTATGCTCATCTCGTTCTTCGTCAAAGTGCCCGTTTTGTCGAGTGAACTACTCCCCGCTTACGCAGGGAGCTTCCTGATTCATCGAGCAAACTTGCCCAGAGACCACCTCCTTATAAGAGATGATTCTGGGTAGAGGTTCGCTCTCCAACAGGCTATCAGGGCTGTCCCATCCCCTCATCTTTATTCTACATGCAGAGATGTAATCTCTCAACTTATTTTTATAGCTCAAACCTTGAGATGTGCCCCTCGGGTTTACCTTCACTACCAGCTTACCAGCGTTTGCAGCTTTGTAAGTCAGGAGTGAAGGAACTTGCCCCAAGAGGCATCTAATATCTTTTGGGCTAAGTTACCATTCCGAACCATATTTCTTATGTTCAGATTTTCAACGCAAATCACATCATAGTTATCAACATAAAACCTCGAAAGCTTATGCAAGAAATCATCCCTTTGATTTACCAATTTCTCATACTTCTTTGCTAACTTTTTCCTTTGCTTCTCATAATTCTTTGAACCTTTCTTTTTCTTCGATAATCTTTTTTGCTCAATCCTTATTCTTTCCAGTGTTTTCTCATAAAGTCTTGGGTTTTCTATTTGCCTTCCTTCGCTATCCGTTAAGAAAAATCTTATACCAACATCTATTCCGATAACT
>QMXE01000175.1 GCA_003661975.1 Candidatus Bathyarchaeota archaeon | reverse complement strand
CCGAGAGCAATAGAGTTGCCATTAAAGAAGAGGATGATGTATAAGGAGCTGATCAAGGAGACTAGGGATGGTCGGCTGAGAACTCTTTACAAGTCTAGGTCTGATGCGTTGAAGTGGATTCTGGTTACGGCCTTTGGATACTTAGGCTATGGGAATGCCAAGTTCGGCTCTAGGGAGGCTCATCTAGCTGTCTGCGCCTTAGCGAGAGATGTATTGTTGAAGGCGATTAGGATGGCTGAGGAGAATGGCTTCGAGGTGATTCACGGAATTGTTGACTCATTATGGGTTCGGAGGGAGGATGCAGATGATCAAGACTACCTAAAGCTCGCTAAGAAAATCGAGGATGAGACCGGTCTTCCGATGAGCTATGAGGGGAGGTATAGGTGGATTGTATTCCTACCATCGAGAACTCATCCAAGTAGACCGGCGAATAATAGATACTTCGGAGTATTCATGGATGGTAAATTAAAGTATCGTGGTATTGAGGCTAGGAGGAGGGATGTGCCACCAATAGTTAGAAAGATGCAGTTGGAGATCTTGGGGAAGTTGGCTGAGGCGAAGGATCCAGAGCAGCTGAGGGAGAAGGCTGTAGAAGCCATTGAGATCTAACCGAGAGTATGCTCGAAGGCTTATCCTCGGGGATGTCTCAATCGAGGATCTGGCGATAACCAAGTCTTGAGCATGGATCCAGACAATTATATGGTTGAGGTCAGGCAGGCCGTCGCAGCCAAACATATCGAGAGGGCTGGAGTAAAGGTCGTCCCGGGACAGGCGGTCACATACGTGGTAGCTGGAATCGGCGGGCTCTCTAAAGCAATCCCAGTCCAGCTTATTGGAGAAGGCTCATATAGGCTAGAGCCATACCTGAGGATGCTGGAAAGGGCGGCCTACACAATAATCGCTCCTATTCTAGAAGGCTTCAAAGCGATTTTCAGCACGGTGAGGGTCTTCCATGTATAAGCCCTGCAAATAAGCTTGAGTCCAGCCTCTTATTCGTCTCTCTCAAATAATTGTAAGAGTTCCTTTTCAGATGATCTCTTTAAAAAATCGATGATCTCTTTCCTAGTAGGTAGGTTTTGGCCTGCTCCAAGCCTTGTTGTTGAAAGGGTTCCGATTATATTGGCTAGTCGAGCTACCTTTTCCAGATCTAGACCTCGGATTACTCCATAAATCACTCCAGCGTTAAAGGCGTCTCCAGCTCCAGTTGGATCGACAACATCAACCGTTATTCCATACTCTCTTATCAGCTTCTTTCCATCGAAGAGAAGACATCCCTTCTCGCCTAGCTTTAGGGCAACGACGTCTGCTCCAAGCTTGTTTAACATCTTAACATTCTCTTCGGGTTTCTCCACACCTGTTATTGTTGAGGCTTCGGCTAAATTCAGCATCAAAACATTAGAGCGTCTAATTGTTCTACAGAGAGTTTCTTTATCTATTGCCGACACTAAAGGACCCGGATCAAAGAAAATATATCTTCCTAGTTTCTCAGCGATTTCCAAGGACTTTAGTGCGGTTAATCTTTCAGATGAGAGTTTTTCCACTCCAAGGCTATATCCTGATATGTAAATTCCTTTACTTTCTGCAATCATTTTGATATCTTCGGGAGCAATGAGGGCTGTATATCCGCCTATCAGACCGATGAATGATTTTTCACCTCTTTTACTAACTAGAACGAGCGTCTGCTTGGTTTTACCCTCCTTCATGGTTATACTTGCAGTCATCACTCCATCCCTTTCAAGGACTTTGATGAGAGATCTTCCTACTTCATCATTACCTATGGCATCTAGTATACCGACCCTCAGCCCCAATCTACTCGCCATTATCGCGAAATTAGCAGCTCCGCCGGCAATCATCTCCATCTTTGAAGCTAATTGAACGTCTTCGGGGAGGGGCAGATGGTCTACCTCTATAACGATGTCGGCTATCAGATCGCCTATTACGAGCACGTCGAGCATTTATTCACCTCTTAATTTCGAGCAGCTTCTCAGCAATCTCTCTTAGATTTAGGTTATTAACTTCCTGAACCTTGTTTACAAGATTCTCTGGAAATGACTCGATGCCATTCAGCGCGCCGCATAATGCTCCAACCATGGATGCTATCGTGTCGGCGTCTCCACCGATGTTAACCGCAGCCTTTATGGCTCTCATGGTTTCACCGTCAGAAGCTTTAACTATACCTATCACCGAGGGAACCGCTTCATTAGCTTCTATACCCATTCCAATATAGTCGTAAAGCAGCTTAACAGCTTCCTCCGTACTTTCTGCCCCTTCAACTATTTTTAAAGCCAATTCTATTCTCTTGTCAACGGATGCTGATGGAATCTTAAATCCCAACTTAAAACCCTTACGCGCTCCATATATTGCTGCCCCTATGATTGACTCTAGGCTTGCAGATTCATCAAATGCCTCAGCTATGGCACATGAGATCGCTGAAGCGGCTGAGATCGCCACGTTAGATCCATGAGTCGGGAGACATATTGAGTAAGTATCCATTATTGCTTGGTCAAGCTTTCTCCTATCCAGTATACCTATTGGAGAGATTTTCATAGCGCCTCCATTGGTTGTTCCCAGCTTCCCGGTATCTCTTGGATCTGCGCCTTTTAGTATTTTTTGAAGGGCTCTTGTAGTGCTGGGTCCGGCGAAATTTGTCTCAAAGATTTTGCGCTTTAACGCCCATTCCACTAAGAGCTTAACATAATTGTTTAAATCTACCCCGTTACTCATTATGATTGACTCCGCTACTAAGATTGTAAGTTCCGTATCATCGGTCACTTGACCGGCCTTAAGCCCTGCATGAATTGGATGATCTGGTGGGGGTTCGATGAAGTCCTCTACATAGCCGTATCTCTCAGATATTTCATCGGGTGTCATAAGGGTTGTTGGAGCACCCATCGCATCTCCTATCGCAACCCCAGCAAGGCAACCATAAGCTTTTCTTAGATCCTCCTCCATGGACTACCATCCCCTAAAGCATACCATATCCCATGAGCCTCAAAACTATTCCTATACATGTGAGTGAGACCATCAAAGAAATTGCCATGTAGTCGATTCTTCTCATCGCTATCTCATATAATGTTG
>QMXE01000174.1 GCA_003661975.1 Candidatus Bathyarchaeota archaeon | reverse complement strand
TCATTCACAACCTGAGAGGACCAATTAGGGGCACCTACAATATGTTGATATGGGAAGCCTAGAGGAGATCGAGGAGGCTATTGGGAGATTAAAAGTTCCAGTTAATGGAAGCATTTTTGGTCATGAGCATTCATGCTCGTCGAAGTTCATGGCTTACCCGGATAAATTGGAAGCAACCTCGCTAATATGATTGTTATCTTCTACATTGCCCTCCTAATAGCCTTTTTAATTAGGTCTCCATTGATCACTCGATGATCTACGCGATTTGGGCATTTGTGGTCGATGTGGCGATGTTTCATTGATGTAACGAACAAAAAGTACGATAAATTAATAGATCTAGCTGATTTCCAGATTTAACCATAAAGCTTATTTATGCAAAAGCCTTAATCCTACCAAAAATTTTATTCCGGAGGAATTTATGTTGGATGGACCTAAAATAGCGGTTATTATGGGCATACCAGATAAGAGGTGGGGTCCAAACTGGCCGGGCGAAAGATTGGATTTTGAGGCTAGAAAGGACGAGCTGTTCAAGGCTCTTCAGAGTGCGCATCCAGACGTCGATTTTGAGCTCTTTGCGATTCGAAAGGCTGAGGACGCCGATGAAGTGGTCAAACGTAAAGACGAGTTCGACGGTCTACTCGTCTACTTTATTGGAGGAGCGATTCCCCCAAAGATCCTTCAGGCAGGTAAGCCGATGATTCTGATCGAGGACTCCTTCACCGGCGTCCCGCTCCTATCAATATATCATAAGATGAAGCATGTATTCACGAGGATCTCGGAGGAGGTTATGGAAAGAGCTGGAAAGGAGGCTTCTAGGAGGTAGGTTTATGGTGCGATATATTAGATTTCCCTATCTGAGAGCCGTTGGAGTTTCATCGCTTAAGTTCGAGGACGTAGCGGACTCCATTAGGCTATTTAAGGTCATGAAGAGGATGGAGCAGGCTAAAATACTAGTGCTTGCTCACAGAGAGAGGAAGACCTGCGTATTCGCAAAGGACCTACAGAAGTGCATAGATGCAGTCAAGGATATATTTGGAACGGAAGTCGTGAGAATGGATAAGGAGAGGTTTCTGGATGAATATTACGCGAATGCGCCGAGTGACGAGGCTGAGAAAGTAGCTGACATGTGGATTAAGGAGGCCATGAAAGTAGTTGAGCCCACAAAGGAACAGATAATCACGGTAGCCAAGATATACTTGGCCATGAAGAAGGCAATGAAGGATGTCGGAGCAGAGGTCATAACAACCGATATAATGGGACATTACTATCATAAATTGCCGCCTAACGGATTTAAGGCATACTGGCCAAACAGAGACCCGATGAATAGGGGAACGTATAGGGGACTGCCTGAATTTCCATGCCTAGCATTCGCTCAGCTCGATGCTGAGGGACTCAGGGGCGTATGCGAATTTGATCTAGACGCATCCGTCACGAGCTTGCTGGTTAAATACCTAGCCGAGGAGACTCTTGGCTATCCAATACCAGGCTTCACCAGCGAGCCCATATTTGACTTCGGAAATGGCTGGGCCATTTACTGCCACTGCAAGGCCACCTTCAAGCCTCTTGGACCCAAAGCTCCAAAGAATCCATTCATGATAAGATCTCACGGTGAAAGCGGCGTAAGCGTATCAGTTCAGAGCTTCCTACCATTAAATAGGAAGGTCACAGTGGCTAGGGTTGATCTGCTCAATAAGACCCTACGCATCCATCAGGGAATCGCCGTAGCCAATACAGAGACCATAACGGCTGAAAGGGCATGCAGGACCAAGCTAGCCATAAAAACCAATCTAGAGACACTATTCAATAATTACTATAAGGGTACATCAGACTGGCATAGAACGGTCTTTTATGGCGATTGGAGAGAGCCCCTAATAGCCCTAGCAACCCTATATGGACTAGACGTGTTTGAAGAAGATAAACCCTAACAGTTTCATCTCATTTTTTATGTGCGGCGGGGGATCGATGAGTAGATGCCTACTATTGAGCATCTGGCTAAACTGGAGTCCTATAAGGTTTTAGATAATAGATCAGTCGAGATTACATGTTTAACGAATGAGAATTCAAGGGTTCTCGTGGTTCTAGAAGCATACTCCCGTGGAGTCTTCAGGGTAAGGCTTTTCCCCTCAGGCGTCAAGACGGAGGATCCCCAGCTCGCTCTGATAGAAGATGAGCCGAAGGGATCCCTCAAACTCTTTGATGAGGGGGATAATCTTAGGATAGTTGAGGAGGAGATCACGGCTAAAATCCAGAAAGATCCTTGGCGAATCGAGTTCTACAACCTTAACGGAGAGCTCGTATGCGGCGAATCAATATCGGATCTAGACGTCGTCGCCAGATTCAAGGTTTCCCCAGTAGGATTCAAAAGGGAAGATGGCGAAATCGAGGAGGTATGGGAATCCCTAATTCTACGCCCAGACGAGCACATATATGGCTTCGGAGAAAAGTTCACATGGTTTGATAAGAGGGGACAGAGGTTTAGGCTCTGGAACACGGAGGCCGGAGGCAACAATACCGATAAAAGCTACAAGAATATTCCCTTCTTTTTAAGCACGAAGGGCTATGGAGTATTCATTCATACAACCAGGCCCATCTGGGTTGATATCGGAAGAACCTCCACTGCAACATGCAACTTTAAGGTTGAAGGCCCATACCTGGATTATCTACTAATTTACGGCCCATCCCTAAAGAGGGTTCTATCTAAATATACGGAGATTACTGGCAGGAGCCCAGTGCCGCCTAAATGGTCCTTTGGAATTTGGATATCAAGTAGCTGCCTAGAACTGGCCTTCTCAAACCAGGAGGAAGTGCTGGAGTTCTGCAGGAAGCTCAGAAGGGAGGGAATTCCATGCGATGTCATACATTTAGATCCAGTCTGGATGAGAGAGAGTATGCTATGCGACCTAGTTTGGGACAAAAAGAAGTTTCCAGATCCGGCTGAGATGATCAGAGAGATGGATAAGATGGGATTTAAGCTTTGCCTCTGGGAGAACCCCCACATATCACCGAAATCTGAAAGGTTCAAGGAGGCCGCTAAGAATGGCTATCTCGTCAAAAACGAGAAGGGCGAAGTCTACATCGACAAGATCATCAACGCGGCATACGTGGACTTTATGAATCCCGAAGCCTACAAGTGGTGGAAGGATCT
>QMXE01000173.1 GCA_003661975.1 Candidatus Bathyarchaeota archaeon | reverse complement strand
TTGTCCGACAGGGCACTGCCGGGCAGCCACGCTGTTGCGGATAAGAGCTGAAAGCATCTAAGCTCGAAGCCGCTCCCGAGAAGAGGCGGCCATTCCTTGACGTGAGACCCGGCGACGGGCCTCAGTCAAGGACGAGGGCTCCCATAGAAGATGGGGTTGATGGAGCCGGGGTGTAAGCTGGAAGGCTTCGGCCGACCAGCTCAGCCCGCGGCTCCCAATCGCCCGAGGTGTCGGGCTGAAAAAGAATCAGCGTCTGGACGAATTTGAGCCTATGCATGGCGATCAAAAATTTCTATGCAGATTATATCCTGAGTAGCTTAGCTGCTGTCCCGCCTAAAATAGCAGCTTCATCCTTCGGATTCAAGTTTAAACTTCTAATCTTATCTATTTCGGCCAATACGAATTCTGCTCCATCCGGCGTTGGATCATCCGTCCCGAATATGATATGGTCTGAGCCTAATCTATCCACTGCCTCCCGGATCTTCCTTGGAATTATAACTCCGCTTGTATCCAAGAAGATGTTCTCGTGACCCTCCGCTATACGAATGAACTCGTCTATGAACCGCTCATCCCTGCAGAGATACTTCACAAAATGCGCAACTATAATCTTAGTCTCAGGAAACTCATCTGTGATCCTCCGTAGGATCCCGTATTTACCAATGAGATCGATGAGGCATGGGGCATCATACTCCGCTGCAAGCCTAAGAACGGGCTCTGAAACGTACTTCTCCAATATGCATTCCCCCCCATGTGAATCTTTATTCCCCGAAATCCCAGATTCCTGATGGTCTCCTCTATCTCCCCTAAAACCGGCCGCTCATAGCTCGGAAGGGCATAAACGAATGGTATTAGGCGATTCCCGAATCTTTCCGCAGCCTCACTTGCCATCTCGATCGAGCGGCGAGTCGTAGTTGACATTGCAAATACGACTGATCTATCGACTCCGGCCATATCCATTATTCTGACAATAGTCTCAGCGCTATACTCGGTCTTCTCTTCATCTCCATGCTTTAGGTGGACATGGGCATCGATGACTCGATATTCAGTCATGGATAACCCTCATCTATCGGAATGACCATCAGATTTCATGTTGCCCTGTAATATTTGGCGACCTTCTCGATCGCATTGGCTATGTCATCGATGTCCTCTTCAGTGAAGAATTCATTGCATGGCAATGTTATGAGTCGATTTAGGATCTCCTCTGCTCTTGGGCATAAGCCCCTTCTATATGTTATCTCCCTGCCATAGAGTGGGCATATCCATGGGCATCCCGTCCCGCCGTATCCCCTCTTCTCAGAGAATATCAGGGTCATGTATACGGGTATTCCCGTGTATCCGGCAGTTGCGGGTATTCCCTCAGCCTTAAGGGCCCTTGCAAACTCATCTACGGATGCCCGGATGACGGAGGAATCCAACTTTATGGGATACAGCCAATACGAGTGCTTATATCCCTCAGGGACCTTCGGAGGCTCAATACCATCTATCTCGCTGATCCGGTCCGTTAATTTCTCGGCTGCCCTTCTTCTTCTCTCAACAACCCACCTGACCTTCCTAAGCTGTGCAAGTGCAACTGCTCCTTGAAGCTCAGTCATCCTATAATTGAAGCCTAACATGACGTATCTTCTAGGTCCAACGGCTTTTCTATCCCAGCCCTTATCCATGAAGAGCCGGGCTCTCCATGCGATCTCCTCATCATCAGTTACGGTTATTCCACCATCTCCAGTGAACATATGCTTAGATTGCTGCATGCTGAAGCATCCTACATCTCCGATTGTGCCGGATAATCTGCCCTTATACTCTGCGAGGTATGCCTGCGCTGAGTCTTCTATGAGGTATATATTCCGATCCTCAGCGATGTCCCTAAGGGCATCCATATCGCATGTTAATCCAAATAGGTGAACCGCTATAATCGCCTTCGTCTTATCGGTTATCCTATCCTCCACGCTTTCGGGATCCAACGTGTAAGTCTCGGGATCTATATCGGCGAAGACTGGAATTGCATTTTGACCCAATATCGATATTATCGTGCCCATATCAGTTATTGGAGTCGTGATCACCTCCATTCCAGGACCTAAACCTATAGCTCCAGTTGCTATATGAAGGGCGGCTGTTCCAGATGTCGACGCAACGGCGAACTTCACGTCTAGGAAACGGGCGAATTCCTCCTCGAATCTCGAGACCATCTTTCCTGAATAGCGGAAGAGTGAGCCGCTCTCTACGACCTCCCTTAGGAGTTTCAGCTCCTCATCGCCTATGTTTCTGCCAGACTTATCATTTATGGTTGGCAGAGGCTTGGTTCTGACGGGTTTACCACCGAATAATGCAAGTTTCTCCAAAAAAGCTCCTCCCACACGATTTGGTTAATGCTATAATGATAGTAGCCTTTCAGCGTTTCGATACATTATATTCTCGTATGCTTTGCTGCTGAGATCGAGGTCCTCAAGGAGCTTTATGATCTTTATCTCCTGAGTCTCATACATGAGATCGGTGCCAAACAATAGCTTTCCACTGTTACGCTCAAGAAATCCCCTAGCGTATTCAGGATCCCTTGCTAGGGCGTTATATCCTGACTTAGCTGAGAGATCAGCATATAGATTCCCATATTCCCGCAGGAGATACTCAACTTTCCCTCCGGGCTTAACTGGACCCTTAGGATATGAGCTGAGATCCTCCTTTTTCACGTCGCCTGATATCTCAGCCCACCAGTGAGGGCCATGAGCAACGAATATCGTCTTAGAGTACTTCTTGATCATCTCCTCGAATCTTGGAAGCCCAACATCATCGATGTTTCTGTAGGCGTCTAGATGCATGACTATTGGAATTCCTATCTCCCCAACTGCCTTATAGATCCTTTGGAGCCTATAATCATCAATATTTAAGCCAGCCAATTCCTCCCCGAATCCTAAGCATCCCCTAGAAACGTAATTCTCGATTATTAGGTATGGATCGAATTCCCTCGGGTTTCCCCTACGTGGATCGACATTACAGAATGGGATCAGCCTGTCTGGGTATCTTCTGGCAGCCCTTAATACGGTCTCAGTTGTTACGTAGAAGTGTGTTTCCTCCGGATTCTCGATTGGAAGGACGGCTGCCCTAGAAATTCCAAGATCATCCATCCTCCTCAACAATTTTTTGGCTGTGAATCTCGGATATTCGAGGCATATCTTTCCTATATGCGTGTGAAAATCTATCATATAGTCAGGCA
>QMXE01000172.1 GCA_003661975.1 Candidatus Bathyarchaeota archaeon | reverse complement strand
GGCTGGGAGATACTGGGTTGCCGAGAAGATAACAGATGGAGTTCGAGCCGTCAGCAACCTATACACGATTGGGGATGAGTGGAGCGAGGCTCATCCAGATCTAGTTGAGCACGCCGTTAAGATGGGCTGGTGCAGATCAAGAGAGGACTTCAACTTTGCAAGGGTCTACTATGATTATGAGAACTATCCGATCTCAAGCTCTCTTATTAGGTGGAGAAGGGCTACGAGTCTACTGAGGAGGAATGAGGGTAAAATAACGGTTAAGACCTTTATGGAGATCCTGAGGGATCATAGGGAGGATACTTTTCTAGAGCCCTTATGGACTCCGGGAGAGGACTTTTATGCTTCATTATGTTGCCATGAGAGACCTTGGAGCGGAGGTCAGACAGCCGCAAGCATCGTTGTTGAGCTTAGAAGGGATATGCCGGACATTCTTAGGTCTTCATGCTGGGTGTGCATGGCAGCTCCATGCGTAAGCGTCTTCCACCCGCTCTATATCAAGGAAGTTAAGTTTCCATCTAAGCTCTCAATTGGAGGTGAGAGGTTCTCTGAGGCTTCTCCATGGTGGAGATTTAAGAGGCTTCAGCGTCATGTTGAGAGAAATTATGCATTTTTTGCGCCTATAGTCAGGGAGGTCTGGAGGGGATTCGAGAGGATGGAGCTTGACCGCATTAAAGTTTTGGAATGGGAATCGGTTGAGCTGATGAAGGCTGGTAAGAGGGAGGAGGCCGTCAGGAAGCTTCAGAGATTCGTTAAGGAGATGTGTGATCTCTCATTGGAGTTGGCTGAGGAGTTAGATCTCTTCCTCAAGCGATTGGACAGTCTCCTCCCAGAATATCATGATTTGAGGAGCGAATACTTGGATAGGCTTGATGAGGAGGCTGGGCTGAAAAGAGATGACCCTCGGCGCGAGTAGAATAGGATCTCTAAGATCCAGTATGGATTCAATAGATTTCCTATTTGCCAGCGACGTGGAGATTATGCCTCATTCGGATGAGAGATTCAAAGCTCGAACTGAGGATGTCCTTTTGGAGATGCTTAAGGAAGTTAAGTGCGAAGATGAGTATTCCAATGAGCCCGCTCCATTATTCATAGTCTTTAATGGCGATGTTGACGCCAGATTCGATGACAGATACTCTGATATCTTCAGGGAGATCGAGAGGGCAACTCCATGCTACTATGTATTTGGAAACCATGAGTGTACGATTTTAGGTTGCGTTGAGGAGTGGAAGCGTCTGTTCAATATGAAACGCTCATACTATTCTTGGAGGCTTTCATGTAGTGGGAGGACAGTAACCTTCATTGTTCTAGATTTATGGTCATTCGAGGGGGTGAGGAAGACCCACACCGGAATGAAGAGCTGCTATGAATGGTCAGGCGAGAGATCATTTCCAATCGAAGAAAGGGAGTGGCTGAAGAGACTGCTCGATGAGCCAGATGGAATAAAGTTTGTCTTCGCCCATGCACATATGTGGTGTCCTCCAGGCGTGAGGCCGCAGGACACCGCTGAGATAAACGAGCTAATAAGGATTCTTAAGGGCACCTACGACCCGGATAAGCCTCATGGCAGAGCAAACGTCTTCTTTAACGGTGGACACCACAATTATATGAGCATCAGCAAGGTCGATGGAGTCTACTTCATAAATCCAAGGGTCGCCATCCGCGGTGGATACGCGAGGGTAAAAGTATACCCTGCATCCAAGAGAATGGATTACCTCGGAAGACTCCTAGAAAGAAGCTTCACAAATCTAAGTCTGGACTGAATCCGGCCTAAACAAAAATTTAATAAAAAATGTTTGAGAAGTATCTTAGGGTTGACTCGTAAAGAGTAGGGGCCGGTCGTCTAGTCTGGTTAGGACATCCTTAAGATGGGACCTAAGGCAGCCCTTACGTGCCGGAGGCTGAGAAAGGCTGAGGCCGCCGGTTCAAGTCCGGCCCGGCCCACCACTTTTGAGTTCAAGTCCTTAAAAATACGAGTCATTTATCCTTGTTTTTGGGTATTTGAGGGTTGGCTGGGCGGCTGAAATCAATACCGCAGATCACTGCACCGTCTTCTGTTAAACCTAATGTTTCGCTGGGAACATTCTAGTCTGTCTTAAGAATAAGTGAAACTGTTCTTGATCCATACGAATCAGATTCTTGTTAATGAAAAACTTTATTTATCTTGTCAATTTATTGACAAATTGGTGAGTAATCTTGTCAATATCATATATATTTGATGATAATTGGTGGTGGAGACCGGATTTTCTTCGCTTCTTAGAGGATTTAATTGAAAGTGTGGAAGGACGGAAGATTACGTCTGAGGAGATGGAAAGTCTCTTGAGACCTGTATTGACGGAAGAGATGGCTGAGAGGGATCCCGACTTAGGTGAACTCAAAAAGCCCGAACGTGTAATAAGAATTGAAAGGATATGGATGCCTCGCATCCTTTTTCTCTTAAGAGAGGATATTCTTCATCGTGCTCTCGGAGATTATGTCTTAATCAGCTTAAGGGGTCCTAGAAGGGTTGGTAAAACTACTCTGATAAAGCTTTTAATAAGAGAGGTCTTTCTGCACAGTCTCTCTCATCCTGATAAGGTGAACCCTCTAAAAGTGGCATATATGCGTTGCGATAGACCTGGACTGGGGGGTGCTGACGGCTTAGTCAGTATACTCCGAGACTTTCTCGTTAGAAGAGCTGACTATCCCGGCGATGTGTATATCTTCCTTGATGAAGTAAGTAGCCTTAGAAACTGGCAGGTTGCAATAAAAGATCTATATGATGCTGGCCTTTTAACGAGAAATAGGGTTAAATTAGTAATTTCAGGTAGCCATAGCTTGGATGTGAAAAAGGGCGTTGAGGTTCTTGGGTTAAGGAAAGGTGTGATGTTGGAAGGAGGTAATGACAAATTGCTTTTACCAATGAAGTTTCCAGAATATGCATACTACAGAGAGCAGCTGGTCGGCAGACATGCAATTAGGGATTTCTTCACTATTGGAAAATTCTTGGAGGTTAAGAAGAGGCTTGAAGCATTTAGTGAACTCACGAGAGTAAATAGCGACATTCCACAAGCGTTAGAAACAGCACAGAGTTACCTAAATGAGTTATATGCATATTTCGAGGATTACCTTTTAACGGGAGGATTTCCCCTAGCAATTCGGCAATACATCGCTCTAGGAAGAATTCATCCAAGTGTTTATTTTGATTTTGTAGACCTTGCAGTTAAAGATGCAATGAGATGGAGGTTGAATG
>QMXE01000171.1 GCA_003661975.1 Candidatus Bathyarchaeota archaeon | reverse complement strand
GCTATAAGAAAGCCTTGGAATTCTATGCTGAGTGTGGGGTGACGTCTATAGTCGTGGGTTACGAGGGAGGTCATCTGGAGTATTATGAGGGACTTAAGTTACCCTTACTCCAGAGGGAGGAGACCAAACCCACCCTAAAAGAGATATGCGAGATGGCGGAGGAGGTCGGTATAGAAGTCGAGGTCGTGATAGACCCGAAGAACTCTGTCTTTGCAAGTAAATTCCCTGAAACCGCTATCACAGACGTTCTGGGGAACAAGAGCAAACTCGTTCCGTGCCCCTCGAACCCAGATATAATGGCCTACACGAAAGCCCGGATCCGCGACATACTCGAGAACTATGATGGGATAATGGCCCTCGAGTTAGACGGCGTCTACATAGATATGCATCAGAGGATGACTAACCGGAGAGTTGAAAAAGGCGCCTTGTATCCCTTACATCACCTAGTCCCCGAATCATGTTTCTGTCAGCATTGCCGTAGGCTGGCGAAGGAAGAAGGGTTAAACCTTGAGCGTATAGAGAAGATAGTCAAGCAGATCACCCTACGTTCAATGGACATCTCTTTAAACTCCTTCTGTCAAGTCTACGACACGTTCACAGGGGGTTATGACATAGTACGTTTCATACTGAACTACCCGGAGGTTGTAGACTGGCTGGAGTTTAGATGTAAACTCGTTGCTAGAAGCTTGGAAGCCATAAGGGAAGTCGTGAAGTCTATAGACCCCAAGGTTAAGATCTTCCATGATATGCTCCCTCCGGTATGGGCTTGGTCGATGGGACAGGATTACGCCGGACAGAAACACCTCTGCGACGGATACAAGATAATATTCTTCAATAAGCGAACAGGCTCCTATGAGGTTAACCCTCTCATAGCGATCAAAGATGAGGACCCTGAGATCCCAGACAACGAGATAATGGAGCTCTTCAAACGTTTAACAGGCTATCAAGGAGGGCTCTCCTTCGCCGAGTTCTCGCAGCAGGGGTTCCCGCCGATCAACGTGTACTATGAAGTTAGGAAGGCTAGGATAGAAGTTGGTTCAGACTACTTCTTGGTCGCAGGGATAGTTGGAGACCAGCCGGCTACACCCAACGACGTGGAAGAAGCCGTAACGATGGCGGCTAAGGGTGGAGCAGACGGCTTCTGCCTACATACATGGTACGGAAGAACTACGCCGTCGAACTATGCAGCCTTCGGGAATAAGGGACGTGAACTAGCTAAGCATATACAAAAATAAAAGGGGAAGAGAGAGCCTAAAGCTCCCCTGAGACTGCTTTTTCGAGCTTCTCCTCGTCCAGTTCTAGGCCTAAACCTGGTTTATCTGGAACCTCGAGGAAGCCGTCGACATACTTGTAGCCTTCCTTAACCACATCGTAGGTATAGTAAAGCGGCCCCACAAGCTCACATTCGTAGCTAACGTTCTTCGTCGCAACCGCGAAGTGTGCACCAGCAGCCGTGCCGGACCATATTTCAAGCATGCTTCCGACCATGCATGGAAAGTCTGCGGCTTCGGCGAAGGCTGCTATCTTACTGGACACTCTGAGACCTCCTACCTTGCCGACCTTGAGGTTGATTATGTCCGCGGCGTTCCTCCGGATTATGGAGACTGCGTCATGCATCGAGAAGATGCTTTCGTCCGCTAAGATCGGAGTGCTCACGCTTCTGGTTACCTTAGCCATCCCGTCTATATCCCAGTATGGCACAGGCTGCTCCACATACTGTAGGTCTAGGTTCATCCTTTCCATCTTCTTTATGACTTGGATGGCTACTTCTGGGCTGTAAGCTTGGTTGGCGTCCGCCCTTATCTCTACTTTATCTCCTACGGCCTCCCTTATCGCTTTTATACGTTCAATGTCCATCTTTGGGTCGAGGCCTACCTTAGCCTTCAGGCATCTATACCCCTTCTTAACATACTCGACGGCTTCCTTAGCCATCTCTTCCGGGCTCTTCATCCCCATAGCCCAGCAGATAGGCACCTTCTCACGGTATTTTCCTCCGAGAAGCTTGTAAACGGGCACTCCTAGGATCTTGCCGAGAAGGTCATGCAGCGCGAAGTCCACCGCAGACTTCGCTAGGTGGTTAGCTTTAACGGCTGCGTCCATCCTCTTTATTAGCTTCTCTATGTCGAAGGGGTCTTGACCTATGAGCGCCGGTGCTAGACGTTCCTTGGTTATGGCTAGACACGTCGCTCCGCTTTCACCTGCAAACTCAGGTAGTGGACCTATCTCGCCTACGCCTACGTATCCGTCGTCTGTTTCAACCTTAACTACCATATGGTCTTTACTTCTAACCTCAGCTAGGAATATCCTGAACGGCTTGACAAGCGGCACTTTAAACACGTATGGCTCAACCTTCACTATCTTCAACCTGATTCACCTCCCGACTTTAGGCATAGCCCACCTTCCACCATACTTTAGGGTCTCGAGCTTCCCCTCGTCTAGCTCTACACCTATGCCGGGCTTCTCAGGCACCTCGAGGTAACCGTTCTTAATCTTTAGAGGCTCCTTAACCACGTCATCCGCCCTGAATAGTGGACCTATAAGGTCGTGGGCGAATTTAAGGTTAGGTGCCGCAAGTGCGAAGTGAGCGCTGGCCGCCGTTCCTATATTTCCTTCGAGCATGCTTCCGACAAGGCAGGGCATATCCGCCGCCTCTGCTATAGCGTTAATCTTCTTCGAGTAGTATATGCCGCCTATCTTACCGATCTTCAGGTTTATCATGTCAGCGGCCTCCTTTCTCACCACCTTAACAGCATCCTCCGGGGTCCTTACGCCCTCATCGATGAGTATCGGCGTGTCCACCGCCTTCGTCACCTTAGCTAAACCGTCTAGGTCCCAGGCGGGTGTGGGCTGCTCGACGAGCTGAAGTTCATAGCGTTCAAGCTTCTTTATGATGGTTATCGCTCTGGCTACACTCCAAGCCTGGTTTGGGTCTATCCTTATCGCTATGTCCCAGCCGACGGCTTCACGGACGGCTTTAACTCTTTCCATATCTCCTCTCCAGTCGCTTCCAGCCTTCAACTTGAGCTCTTTGAACCCTCTCTCGACGAAGTCTAAGGCTTCCTTAGCGGCTTCTTCAGGCTTCTTTATGCCTATAACCCAGCTCACCGGAACCTTATCTCTAGTCTTCCCACCGAGGAACTTGTAGAGGGGGATGTCGAGGGCTTTAGAGACTAGGTCGTGGAGGGCGAAGTCTATAGCGCACTTAGCGAAGAGATGATTCTTAGCAGCCTTATACATCTTATCGAATAT
>QMXE01000170.1 GCA_003661975.1 Candidatus Bathyarchaeota archaeon | reverse complement strand
TCTCCCGCTTGGCTTAACATCAACTATGAATGGAGTCTCCCTGCTTATCTCCTCAAATCTCTCTAAGGGCAGGTCTATGTCGAGCTGCCTTGCTATTGCGATTAGGTGTATTATGGCGTTTGTTGATCCCCCGATCGCCATTAGAACTCTGATGGCATTCTCTAATGCATCCTCAGTCATTATGTCCCTTGGCCCAATATCCTCCCTGAGCAACTCCATGATCTTCCTCCCACTCTCCTCCGCTCTCCGGTAGATCTCAGCCATAACCGCCGGGATAGACGCTGAATGCGGCAGAGCCATACCCAACGCCTCAGTTATGCTCTGCATCGTATTCGCCGTTCCCATCGGGCCGCATGCACCTGGACATGGCATCACGGAGTCTTGGAATTCAAGCCAATCCTCCTCTCTTATGTTTCCAGCCGATAATTCCCTCTGTAGCCTCTGAGCATCCGTGCAGCAGACCACAGGCTCACCCCTCCAGGTTCCAGGGAACATTGATCCGCCTAAAACGAATATTGATGGCAAATTTATCCTCGCAGCCGCCATCAAAAACGCTGGGATATCCTTGTCGCAGCTACAGATGAAGACCACGGCATCCGCAGGCTCAGCGTAGAGCGCCGGATCCTCCTCCCCTCCAATGCCGCGTATAATAGATTCAACCTGCATGGCAAGCAGATTCCTGTTGGGCAGGCTCTGACCCGGACATAGAGAGACAGTGTTACACTCAAGCGGAAATCCGCCGGCCATCCATACTCCACGCTTAACAGCCTCAACAACCAATCTCAAATGATAATGACCGGGATTCCACTCGCTCCAGGTATTCACAACCTCCACAATGGGCCTCCGAAGATCATAATCCGAATATCCATTAGCCTTAATCAAAGCCCTAAGAACCCAATTCATCCCATTACTCCTCATAACCAAGCACCGACCAGCAAATATACACATAAAAAATTTAAGCGTTCCAACGGACATGAACAAACAAAATGCACATAACCGCAGCGTTGAGAGTTGCGATGAGCGGGCCGTCTATCAGGCTATGTGAATCATAAAAGGATGCGATTATGCATGGATCATCTGCGGGATCTCCGTCGGGGATGGCTCGGAGATTGCCGTGTAAATTATAAATTGTCTTCATAGCGTAGAATCTCACGGTCACAGATCGATCTCCGGGTCTTCAAGGGTTTTCTGCATGCGGCTTCGCTGCGGAAAATTTTTCATTTATATAGAAATTTATAAAGGCCTCAAGTTGACCGTAGATTGATCCTTGCCGGTGAAGGTACACCATCAACCTCTCAGCACCGAAAAATTTTGTATATACTTGCGTGATTGTGTCTGAATGCTCTTTGATTTTGCCGTTTGTTTTTCTGAATAAATTTTGAGATTGATCCATGAGCCGATGATCGATCTCCAATCCATAATTCATCTCTGAATCATTCAGATATAGAGCTTATGTAGGCGTCGCGCCTACATGAACTTGTTGAATAAAGACGCCCAAGCCGGGATACACGACTATAGTCGTTAAGGAGTCTGTTCGCAGCCAACTTCGGGAGTTCGCGGAGGCTCAAGGATATAGAAGCATCAATCAGCTCTTGGAAGCATGGATCGGGGTATACCCCACAAGCATAAACGGAGAAATCAAGCATCCAAAAAATAGGCCTGAAACAAGCCCTTTCCAAGAAGGCAATTTAAATCTTTGGTGGGGTCGGGGAGATTTGAACTCCCGTCCCGAGCGCCCGAAGCTCGGAGCCTAGACCAAGCTAGCCGACGACCCCGCGCTCTATAATCGTCAGTCCCAAATGATATGAGAGTTATCCTTTTCATAAAACATTTGCGTTTTTCAGTCTCATTAATGCATTGTGTGGATCTCTGCGATTGTGGGATCTACTCGTGAATTGGGTGTTTAATTTGCGATTTGTGATGATATTTGGGTTTATTATGTGGATCAAGGCGTCTGCATAATTAACGTCTGCTATTAAGCAGCTCTCGTCGCGATAGTCTTTCATGTTAATTGAGATGCTATTGAACTGGTGGAGGATGGATCAGGTATTCTCTTTCCAATCTCTCTTTAAACATAAAATTCATCTGGTCTAGAATGGCTGTTCCCTCAATTTTCAATTCTCACTGAGGCTATCCGTATCTATACTGCGCATCCTAAGATCTTACGGTTGTGAACTCATCGCTTTTAGACAGTATAGATTTGAACTCTAACGCTAAAAGACATTGTAGATCCATGAAAAATCTGATATGTTTGGAGGGGGAGGAGGTTAGTTAACCTCAGCACCAGTTCGCACATCACATCTCAGAGAGGCGCATGATCCTCATCGGTTAACCATCGGCCATTTAGGCCTCAAAAGATTAATTTTTACATGGAGAATTTAAGGGTTACGTTTCATTCGATCAGTTTGGCCGTCGGTGATTATCCATGGAGAATGCTAAGAGGATCAGGTTTGGAGATGCCACATTCCAAATCTTTGATGGCGTCTACGAGCCCGCTGAGGACAGCTACCTCATAGCGAGATACATGGATGTCCGGGGCCACGTCTTAGATATGGGGGCGGGATGCGGGATCCTATCGGTCCTCGCAGCCTCAAAAGCAAGGCGTGTCTTAGCGGTAGATATAAATCCGAAGGCTGCTAGATGCGTGAGATTCAACGCTAAGATAAACGGCGTCTCGGAGAAGGTAGATGTCCTCGTAGGGGACCTCTTTAATCCATTAAGGGAAGGCAGAACCTTCGATGTGATCCTCTTTAATGCTCCGTATCTGCCAAGCGATGACGCTGGGAGGCTCGAATGGATAGATTATGCATGGTCTGGAGGGAAGAGCGGAAGAGAAGTAATCGATAGATTCCTACGTGAGATCCCAAAATACCTAAAGATGGATGGGAAGCTCTTCCTGGTTCAATCGTCCCTCTCAAATATCAAGGAGACCCTTAAGAGCCTACGCAGATCGGGATTCGATGCGAGGATAATCGCGGAGGAAGAATCTTTCTTCGAGAGGATAATCCTAATAGAGGCTAATAGAAGGGCTGATGCCAATTAGAGATATCATCGTAAGATATATCTACATCTTGCATGAAAAAGAGAATCATTGGGATCTGCGTGTAACGAAGTTTCCAGGCTTACTTAAGGAAAATAAGATGGCTGAAGTGAAGAGTTTTGGCTCTGAAAAGGAGGCTTGGAGCTAAGGTTCTCAGAGCCGTCGCCTCAGCCTTAAGGCTGAACATTCTAAGGCTCCTCTACGATAGGGGTCCGCTCTCATA
>QMXE01000169.1 GCA_003661975.1 Candidatus Bathyarchaeota archaeon | reverse complement strand
TAAGGTAATTCCCTAGTTATTCAAAGATTATCAACCTTGACTACCCGTGGTGAAGAAGAACAAATACTGTTTCCCGACTGAAACTGGGATTGTAAGTCTTTCTCGAAGAGAAATATTAGGCTTATATAAGGTGGTACTTATGTGGCGGGCCCGCTGGGATTTGAACCCAGGATCTCCGGCTTTCCTCCTCTGTTAGAGGGCCGACGCGCTATCCAGGTTTCGCCTAATGCCTCATGGGCTTTTAGTCTACGCCACGGGCCCTTACGCATCTATAATCTTTTGGGAGTTAATATTTTTAACTGCATCGCCTTTCCTTTAGTAGGATTTTTTCCCAGTCTATTTTGAGCATTAGGATTAGTAGGATGACGAGTAGTATCGCCGATATTATCATGCCTAATGCCCCTCCCTCCTCTCCTCCAAATATATTTCTGATTATTTCCATTGAGAACTGTCCGCCATATGCTAGGATCAGGCACATCAGTATCTTTCCCGCAAGGCATGGTATAATCGCTTTTGTGAGGTTGTAGCGCATTAATCCCAGCGGTATGAATAGGAGGTCATCTGGCAGCGGGGTCAGGGCGAATAGGAATATCGCTAGGGCTCCATAGCGGTCGAGGATCTCTAGGATATAATTAATTTTTTTCTTGCGCTCCTCGCTTAGAGCGGCCCTTCCGCAGTAGCCTAGGGCATATCCGAGGAACTCTCCAAGAGCGGATCCAGCTCCGCCGGACAGCGCTAATAATGCAGAATTGAAGATCCCGAGAGATCCAAGATAGAAGATTATCAGCGTGTATGGTATCGGGAATATTATTGAGGCTGAACCCAAAAAGCTAATGATGAAGGCTCCGAAGTATCCATACTGCAAAGCTATGCTCTCAAGCCATCTGCTTATCTGCTCAGCGAGCAATCCTGCATACTGACTATAAATCAATCAATCCCCCTCTATGAGGCTGTTAAATCCACAATTTAGTAGAAATTCTACATATATAATTTGGAGATACTCAAGCTACTATACTAACCCTGCCTACTCGCTCTATAGAATGTCGCCATATTCTAAAATGCTATATATGCCCCGCATGTTTACTTTTGAGAGTTACATGATGTAAACAAATTGTTTAATAATTTGTGTTGCATAATGTATTTTGAAAAGGTGATGCGTTCATGTCTGCAACTTTCACTATACGAATACCGCGTGATCTCAAGGAGAGGATGAAGAGGCTTCCCGTTAAATGGAGCGAAGAGATCAGACTCTTCATTGAGGAGAGAGTTAAGCAATTGGAGCTTATGAGAATAATTGAAGATGTGGAGTTAAAATCTGAGAGGAGAAGGTTAAGAGTAGACTCAACAAAACTCATCAGGGAGGATAGAGAGCAATAAGCCTAGTTTTAGACTCAAACATCCTTGTGAAGCTCGTCACAGATGAGCCTGGCTCCAGAAAAGCTAGGAAAACGATAAAGAGATACTTGGAGGATGGCTATTCCCTATACACTGTGGATATGGCTTTGGCCGAAAGCCTAAACGCCATCTGGAAGCACATCAGAATCCACAAAGACTTAGAAATGGAGGAGGCCAAATCTGCAATTCAAGACTTGACGAAGATATATGACTCTATGAACATACTCGAGACCAGAGAACTCTCAAATGAAGCCGCTGAGATAGCCCTAACAAAAGACATAACAGTATATGATTCCCTGTATATAGCAGCGGCTATGAAACTGAAAGCCATACTTTACACCGCAGACAAAAAACTATGTGAAGCATCAAGGGAGCTGGTGACCTCCAAGCTTCTCGACCCTCACATTCATAACTCGGAACTTTAGATTGGAGGGGCAACTGATACTCTGCGATTAAACTCGTATAGTGAAAGGTACAGTCTAATATGTGCCTCATAATGTCCGGAATAGTCTGCTGATAGAAGTCCTCTCAAGGCTCTAATGAATCGCCGCAAGATACCTACAAGGAAAACAGAAGTGTAGCGGATAATGGCCGGGGGACTCATCATACTCTAAGTTAGCATTAGGATCTATCACCCCTCTCTCCGATTCATACGCAAATCTCACAATCATATCTCTCAACTCTAAGAATGGCAGTTTTCTCTCTCAGAACGTTCTGCCTAGATTTTTAAAGAAGAAAAGTGCACATAGCATTTGATGTTTGGAAAATGCTGTGGAGGTCAGCATTAACCTTGAGTTTAATAGATAAAGTAGATTTCCACGTGCATGTCGCTGAAAGATATCCCTACAAATACTCTGTTGAGGAGGTAATTAGGGAGGCTGAGAGGAGAGGTCTATCTTATATGACTCTAACGGATCATTGGAGGCCATACGATCCTGATCCCTGCACTTTCCTTTGGGAGAGGAGGGAAATAGACAGGATTAAGACTAAAGTAAAGGTTTTCCTCTCCGCCGAGGTGGATATAGTGGATTCTGAAGGACATAGCCCAGTTAAGCCTTCACTGCATAAAGAGGTCATAGAGGCTATGGACTACCTCTCAGCAGCCTCTCATCTAGGAGAACCTTGGACATGCGAGTATGGGAAGAGCAGGATACCTATGGATAAACTTGAGATTATAGAGTATGAGCATAAGAAGCATTTAAGCATCCTAAGAAATGAGATGTTCGATGTCATATTGCATCCATACGGCTCTACAGTGGCATGGCTATATAGAGAAGGCCATGCAAAGACGTTCTCACTTAAGGAAATTCCGGAAGTATACCTAAGAGAGTTTGCTGAGTACGCGGCTCTTTATGGCAAAGGCGTTGAGATTAACAATGTCCCCCTAGCAGCCGAGAAAGAGGGCGTGAAAGGCTATGAAAGAATCACAGAGGGCTACGAGACTTTTATTAAGATTCTACTGGAGAAAGGAGCCAAGTTAACTATAGGTTCAGACTGTCACTACTGCGACAAGCATTGGCACTGGCCGGGATGGACTAAAGAAGCAGTTCAAATCATAAAGCGTTGCGGAGGAAGCGACGAGGATCTTTGGCTCCCAAAAGGAATAAGATGAGACCACCTTTTTTATTTTAAAATTAAAATTTATATTTTATTCATAATTGCTGGTCTTTGGGTGAAAGCTGAAAAGGAGGGTAGGTCGATCGTTACTGTTGTTAAGGTTTCTGACGACAAAAAAGATGTTTTAGTTAGAAGTTTTGAGATAAAGGAGGTTTTGCCCTGCTTAACGACGCCGGGATACGTTAGAATCACAGCCCATGCTGACAGGGAAATAGGAGAGGTCATCCCAATTATCTTTCTGAGTTATCCTCCGGGAAAAG
>QMXE01000168.1 GCA_003661975.1 Candidatus Bathyarchaeota archaeon | reverse complement strand
TCTCGGATGTAATATACATTGGCGATAGCATAACTGATGTTGATCCATTCCGGCTGGTTCGAGAAGGAGGCGGATTGACAGTCTCATTTAATGGAAATCAATATGCCATAAGGGAAGCTGAGATAGCAGTTATGTCGCATAATACGGTGATAATCTCCATTCTGGCTGATCTCTTCAGAAAGATCGGCAGGGAAGGAATACTGCATATCATAGAGGAGTGGTCGACATCATCATTAAAAGAGATATGCGAGCCCTCTTTAGTTGCAAAGCTGAAGTCCCTTCCAGAGGATGAGACTCCAAGAATAGAAAGGATCACTCCTGAAAATATGGGTCGCCTAGCTCATGAGAGCAGCGAATTCAGAAAGACCGTGAGAGGAAAGGCCATAGGAAGCCTCGGATGAGCAATTTCATGTAAAGGTGACCTTAAATATCCCGGAATTCCATAAATGTTTAGGAGGTTAAGGATATGAAGAGGCTTCTAATGGTAACACACTCCGCAGGATATAAGCATGATTATCTCCCAACAGCGAGAGAAGTCGTTACTATGCTAGGAAGGAGATCAGGGCTCTTTGAGGTTGTCGCAACAGATGAATGTGACCTTCTAAATAAGGAGGATCTGAAGAGATTCGATGCCATTCTCTTCGCTACAACTGGAGAATTGCCGATATCGGAGGAGCAAAGACAAGATTTCATCGAATCGATAAGGAATGGAAAGGCATTTATTGGAGTACATAACGCAACGGATACATTCTATACATTCCCGGAGTATGGAAGGATGATAGGGGGATATTTCATGGCTCATCCATGGAATCAAGTAGTAACAGTTAAGGTTGAAGATCCAACGCATCCATCAACAAGGCACCTCCCGAGATCCTTCAGGGTGAAGGAAGAGATTTACACATTCAAAGATTGGAGCAGAGACAGAACACATGTACTGATCAGTCTAGACAACAGCTCAGTTGATCTCAGCAAAGGAACAAGAGAAGATAATGATTATGCCTTATGCTGGTGCCACAATTATGGAAAGGCAAGAGTATTCTATACGGGTTTCGGCCATTACAAGGAAATCTGGCATCAGGAATGGTTCCAGAAACACCTACTAAATGGCATCTTATGGGCTATGAGACTAATCGAGTAATTCAGAGTTTCCACATAAGAGATCACTCCTAAAAAGGTTCATTAAGAATTTATATGCTCTAAACGCAGCCTTCTCATCTCTGTCATATCTCGAAGTCGATGCAAGGATACATAAGCCTTCTAATCCGCGCCTCTCCGCTAGGCCTAAAATTAATCCAGAAAGCCCGACGATCTTTCTGTTCTTGTACAGAGATGCTCCTCTCTCAACTATCTGTGGAAGTATCCGCTTAGATGTCGCGGCCACAAAGATTCCATTTTGCGGCGTTACTGCAGGAACGCCGTCAATCACAACTATAAATTTACATCCAAATTTACTTATGAAATCGAGGATGTCTCCGCAGATTTCATAGTGTCCCGGAATATCCTCAAAGGCCGGATAACCATCGCCGGTAACTATCAAAAGATCCCGTCTTTTCCTCGCTACATAAAATTCATAGCGTGGCGGGTGGCAAATTCCACTTTTATTGATGAAGACGAAATCTTGAAAGTTGGATGAATATAATTCTCCGATGAGATTAGCCCTTAAAAAGTTTACTAGCATCTTTGTGACGAGGCTTCCTACATCTCCAACCCCGGGAAAACCAGCAATTGCAATGGGCTCTTCCAACTCTAAGATCCGATATACTCTCGTTATTGTTCGCCCCATCGATCATCCACCATAACTTTCCTCAAAACCCTAATAGGATTTTCGCAGCTTAAACACATCAAAAGCACAAGTTTTATCTTTTTTTGAATATTTGGTATTGGATGAAGCAGTTTCCTCATCCCCATGGTCTGATTAAGCTTCAGCAGGCAATGTTCGAGGGATTAATATAACATCGAAACTTTAAAAAGGAAGGTTAAGGCCTGAACCGATTATGTGGAAGTACCGTAATATCGAATCTGTTCTCTCCTTAAAATGATGTTTTCTTTGTTGACTTTTGCAAGTCTGAGTAACTCCATGGCATTTTCCAATCTACCTACCCTTTCTAATTCATCCGGGCAATGCGCATCGGATCCCAAAGATACCTTCACACCAAATTTACCTATTATTCTAAAGAGGTTGATCATCCCTGACCAGCTATTTCTTCCGTCTGCACAGCATACATACTTATTATCGACTCTATATTTTGGAGGGAGATACTCGTTATTCACTTCCCACGCAATGCCTGCTTCTTTTGCGGCGGAGAAGATATCCTGAGCGACCTGCGGCGGGATAATGTCTTCAATCCTGCTTATTAGCCATTTCCCTCTCGGCAAGAACTTCCTCATCACTACAAATGGCCATTGAACTGGATGCGCATAGATGCTAATAAGAGGATTATGCATGAGGGAAAGAGTAGTCTTTTGCCAGTCATCAATCAGATCCTCAAAATTGAACTTCTGAAGGAAAGATTGAAATTCTGGATTATTCTTGACTTCTCCAACAGAAATTTTTCCTTTCATCTCATAGGGAAGACACTTTCCTCCAGCAGGTATATGATGCATCCCCACTATGAGGAAATCGAGTTTACGGGCAATTTCAGGTTTAATATTAATCTCCCCATCTACTGTAAGAACACTAGTTTCCATGCCGAAAAGGATCTCAACTTCTGGAAATTTCCTCCTAACTTGTTCAACTTGCTCTTTTATCTTGTTAACTATCACATCATATTCATGTCCTTCGTAGTGATCTACTATGCCGATAAGATTAACATCATGTCTAATAGCGGCTTTCACAACTTCTTCTACGCTGATATATTTAAGGTGATCAGCATATCCCATGTGTATGTGAAGGTCGGCAATACCCATTGATTAACCCTCCTATCTATGAACTCATCTCAAAAACCATTTGCCTCTTTCTTGTTATATGATTTAGCATGGAATTATATGGCTTTCTGGCAATGATTGGGCCTATAAATGGGCTTCCTTATTTTTGGCTTTGCGAGATTTAAATCTTCATATTCAACCATCTTCAAAGTGAAGCTGAAAAACCAAGTAAACAGAAAAATGAGCTAAAATCAGCCGCTTCTTGGAGTTGCTTTGCATGACGTCTCTAAAAGTTACTTAAATCGAAAACGGTAAGTTCCACGTGATTCTTAATAAATGATAAATTGAGGATGTGATGAAAATTTAAGGTGAGAATTAGATGGTTAAGAGTCTTGAATTAACGGTTG
>QMXE01000167.1 GCA_003661975.1 Candidatus Bathyarchaeota archaeon | reverse complement strand
CTTCCCAATTACGCTGTCAAAATCTCATGAAGACGAAGTTGCTGAAACCAATGATGCTTGAATCTATAAATCGATCAGGTGAAACATGAACTAATTCTAAGCGCCGCCTCATTCCAATAATTCTTAATCATCGTCCATTTCCATTAGTCTTAGCAGAATTTTCAGGGCGGATGGGTCGTATCTTGCGCCATCCATCAACTCTACGAGCGTTATCATAGAGACGAAAGTGCTATTATATCCGTTGGCCTCTTGACTCGCCTGGCGCGAAGATCATACTCTGCGAAGTACGGTATCACGCCCGTGAAGTCGAAGTATTCTTCGATGCTGTTGAATTTCAACCCCATAACTTTCTCGATAGCATTTAGTATCGCCTCTTCACTCGGTGGCTCCTCGAATAGTCTCAAGATGTCTCGGGGCATTACGTCAATGCGAGCGAGAAATACGACGAAACACGCGAGGTTGTAAGCATATTCTTCTTCCGACACCTTAGTCGTGTCCTTCTTGGCTAGGTGAATGAGCTCGTGAGCGAACACTATCGGGTCTGGTGGTATCTCTCTAAACCAGAGAGCTGGCATATCTTGAAACGCCGTCCCATATACCATGTCGTGGGATACTTTAACCTCTGATGGAAGTAAAACGCTAATCTCCGAGGGAGGAGGTAGCCTCGACTTCGTCCTACCGTTTACTACCGCGTATATTTTCTGATAGAGTTTGCTGAACCATTCACAGTCGGAAAGCTTGACGGGCACGTCTAACCCAAAAATTACGTAGATATTTTAAGGTCTGTTGTGTTGGAAGCTGGGGTTTTTCGGTAAAGATTTTTAAGACTTCAGCCCACCATAGAGGGATAGGCGGGCTAGAGGTGGCGTCCGAGCGGTTTTTGCGTGCATTGTGGGGGATAGAGCATGGGTGTTGGTTTGATTGTGGACGCTGAGGAGATTGCCGAGGAGATAAGGAGGGTGGCCTCGGAATCGATTAGTGAGGAGGATCTAAGACAGGGGGTCGAATATGTTTTAAAGAGGAAGGTAATCGAAAAGCTCAAGGAGATAGAGGGGGAGGGGGTTCCCCACGCGTCTTGGAAGCCTCCTCGAGCTAGGTATGAGGTCACTCTGGTTTCTGGGGTTAGGGCTGATGCGCTCTATGGTCACTTGATAATCGAGTATGAGAGGCCGAAGACCTTTGAGACTAAGAGTGGTTTTGAGAAGGCGGTTGAGCAGGTTAAGGGATACATCATAGCCCATGCGCAAAATAATGAGGCCAGGTTTCCGAGGTACTTAGGCGTCGTCTTAGACGGCTTTAAGATAGGGTTTGTGAGGTATAGATCGGTTACGAGGACCTTTGAGCGTAAAGGGCCCTTCGAGGTGAACAAGAACACCGTGGCTAAGCTGATCGAGGCGATCGTCGGCCTGCGGAGGAAGGCTCTAAGCCCCGAGGATCTACTCAAGGATTTCGGGCCAGAAAGCCCTGTTACGCGGGCAGCCATCAAGACATTTTACGGAAAGCTCCTAAACCCCTTGGATAGAACCAAAACTTTCTTCGAGGATTGGAGGCGGGTCTTCTCCCAGGTCTGCGCGTATAGCCCTAGTAAGGTCAAGGGCTTAGAGAAGTTCTACGGCTTAAAGGACGCGGATCCCGAAAAGCTCCTCTTCGCAGTTCACACCTACTACGCGCTGATAATGAAGCTCTTGGCCGCGGAGGTCGGATCCCTATACATAACTCCGAGAATATGGTCCTATCTCCGAACCCTTGAGGACGCATATTATCGGGGGCATGAGAGGCTGAGGGATGAGCTTAGAGACTTGGAGGAGGGTGGGATATTCCAGAAACTCGGCATATTAAACTTCCTCGAGGCAGATTACTTCGCCTGGTATCTCGACGAATGGGACCCGGAGGTCGGGAAGGCTATAATGAACGTGATCGATAGACTCGTAGAATACGATCCGAGCGTGGCGGATCTCGAGCCTGAGAGGATCAGAGACCTCTTCAAGCGGCTGTATCAGAACCTCGTCCCAAAGAAGATTAGACATGACCTCGGAGAGTATTATACTCCGGATTGGCTCGCTGAACTCGTGCTTAACGAGGTCGGCTGGACTCTGGAAAACTTCGAGAAGGTTGCCGAGGAAAAGGAGGATGTGTTGGCTCCACTCGACCTCAGGCTCCTGGATCCAGCATGCGGCAGCGGGACCTTCCTGATCCTGGCGATAGGGAGGCTCAAGTCCTATGTCGAAGAGCATTGGATAGATAAGAAGACGGCGTTGAGGAAGATTACGAGAAACATCGTGGGCTTCGACTTGAATCCCCTGGCCGTGATAGCGTCGAGGGCGAATTATCTGATATCGCTTGGAGACATGCTGAGGGAGAAGGGGGATCAGCCCATTGAGATACCCATATACCTTGCGGACTCGATACTCGTGGAGAGGAGGCAGACCCTCACTGCCGCGGCATACGTCCTGAGAACCGTTGCGGGGGAGTTCTCGATCCCGGAGACCGTTGTGAAGAAGGGTTTGCTGCCAAAGGTCTTGGCGGTGATCGAAGAATGCGTGAGAGGGGGCTATAACGCGGACGAGTTCAAGGCGAGGCTTTTAAGGGAGGTGGAGTTGAAAGAAGATGAAGTCTCTGTAATCGTAGAACTCTTTAACAATATGCTGAGGCTTGAAAGGGAGGGTAAGAATAGGATATGGACGAGGATCTTGAAGAACTCCTTCGCGCCATTTTTCGTGGGCAAGTTTGACTACGTGGTGGGCAACCCGCCTTGGATCAACTGGGAGAACCTCCCCGAGGACTATAGAAATAGCACCAAGGAGCTTTGGGACGCCTACGGGCTTCTCAGGAAGACGAAGGGAATGGGGTTGGGGAAGGTCAAGAAGGACATGGCCATGCTGTTCATAGCCAGATGCATGGATAGATACGTTAAGGATGGAGGAATGTTCGCCTTCCTCGCACCCTTCACGATATACAAAACGCAGGCGGGAGCGGGGTTCAGAAGACATATAACCAACTACAATGTCCAGAAGATTCACGAACTAGTGACATTATATCCTTTCGAGGGCGCCACGAATAGGACTTCTCTGATAGTCATACGGAAAGCCGGCAAGACGAGCTTCCCAATACCATGCATTATATGGTGCAATCCGAGGAGCAAGCCGATAGACATCAACGCCTCGTTAAGAGAGGTGGCGAGGATGACGAAGCAATATAGGCTGATGATGATTCCCATAGAGGTGAATAGACCGGAGAGCCCATGGATGCAAGTAACGGAAAAAGCGTACAAAACGCTTAAGGAGAGTGTAATTGGAGAAAGTCTATGGT
>QMXE01000166.1 GCA_003661975.1 Candidatus Bathyarchaeota archaeon | reverse complement strand
TTGGATGTTATAGGCTTATGGAAAAGCATAGCCGACTCGATCAAAAAGAGAATCGAGGATGAAACTGGAGTTCCAAGAGACTTCATCATTATAGCAGCAACCCATAACCATTCATACCCCAGATTATCCGACGCTAAAGTGAATAAGCTAATCCACGAAAGGGCAGTTACGGCCGCCAAGGAAGCAGTGAACTCGATGTTCGAGGCTTCCATAGGCTTCAAGATGAGGAGATTGCCTAATTGGCTAACCATAAACAGGAGCAAATTCAACGGCAAAACGGATACTACGGCATTTGTGGCTAAAATAGCAGATGCCTCAGGGGCAACTAGAGGAGTCCTATTTTCATTCCCAGCTCATCCAAACATATATACCACAGCATGGGGCGGCGGGAAACTCGGCAAGATAGGACCTGAATGGCCAGAGTACGTAAGAAAATGGATAGAGGCTCACATAGACTTAGAGCAGATGTTCACCCTTTATCCCAACATCGAATTCAGAGATGTAACTGTCATGTTCCTACTAGGAGCAGCCGGAGATCTCAACCCGAACACCAGAAGAAAAATGTATAAAGGAAGGACTGTTGAGGGTAGAAGGGCCTTCGTAGAGGCTCTTGGAGAGGGAATACTCAGGATGCTCAAAGACATAAAAACGGAAAGCCACGTTAAAATGACGTTTAAATGGGCGTTCACGCCTATTCCAGTCAGGGAGAAGTGGATTCCTAGGCTTGGAAAGACCTACAATGCACTCCTCCAAGCCCTAATGATCAATGACGCCTGCATGGTTGCAGTGCCAGGTGAGGCAACAGTTGATCTCGGAATTGAATTCCGAAGGAAATCAGGTGTTCCCTATTCCACACTGATCACATGCGCCAACGATGCCCTAGGATACTTCGTCTCTGAGATCGAGGGATTAGAGAATGCAACATACGAGGCTCAGGGCTCCCCATTAACCGCCTGCAGGGGAAGATTACTCGTGGATGCAGCTGCCTCACTAGTAAACCCGGATCATAAGCCCTCAAAGCCCGTTGATCCCAAAAGAGAGATGGGTATAATCGAGGGGAAATTGGATTACAGCGGCAGAGGAGAAGTGACTGTGGGGCTGAGGAGGAGATGCGCCCCGCCATCATATGGTGATCCACCAGCAGCCCCATTCATGGGTAAGAGAGTCAAACCCGATGCGAATGGAAGATTCATATTCGAGCCTGTAATGCCCGGAATAGCATTCATCTATGTAGATGAATTATTATCTGAGGGGGAGAGGCCAACAATACTCATGTGGGGCGAACCTGTAGAGGTGAAGGCGGGAGAGGCGGCTCAAGTCTCAATAGAACTTCCAGATGGAATCACCGATCTAATAATTGAGGCTCGGAAGGCTAAGCTGGAGGTCACAAACCTAAATGTTGAGGAGGACAAAATTAAAGGTGCAGTAGAGATAAGCGGAAAAGTCTCTGAGAGGATCAGATCCACCCCAATAATTGGTTGGGCATGTAGCCCCGGCGAGTCACCTCCCATGAAGCCCATCTCAGAGGCTAGGATAGAAGAGGGCCAATTCGCCTTTAATGACATGAGGCCGGGCGAGTACAGCTTACTCTTCTGGGTGGACATTAACCGTAATGGACGGCCTGAGCACGGTGTCGATATAATAGCCCCCACAAGACTAGTAAGGATAGAATAGAGAAGCCACATATGCAATTACGAAATTCACCCTTAACCATTTTTTTCTCTCAGACTTCTCGACCTCAGCTAGGTCAAGTGTCATTCTGAATATAAGAGTTTGCCGTTGCTAATCGACCTTAATAATGGGATTGTGCAGATTCTGAGGGATTTAACAATATAAGCTGAATATGGGGATCTATCGGATTATATTCAATTTTCAGAAATTTTTATATGTTCAGAAAATCCTTTTTATTCTGGTGATCTTATTGTGTCAGACTATAATTTCTAGGGTTGGGAAAAGGGGAGCGATATATATCCCGAAAGGCGTTCTTAAGAGGTTGGGGATAAATGAGGGAGATAGGGTCCTTATAAAGTTAGCAGATAATAAGGTGATTCTGGAGTTCATTAGCGACCCACTCTCTTTGGCTCTTAAAGTAAAAAAATGGGCTAAGACCACAGTTGAGGAATTCGAGGAGGAATCAGAAGGGGAACAAGATGAACTCTACAGTTCTTAAAGTCCTATTAGACTCGACGTATCTCCTCCCAAGCTTCGGAATTGAGGTTGAGGGATTAACAGACGGAGAAATCGCTGAGCTTAGAAAGGCTAAGATTGAAGGTAAAGTCAAATTCTATTGTTCACCATTCTCTTGGATCGAGATTATAGGTAAAGTTTGCAGAGAAATAGAGCGTGCAAAGATAGAATTAGATGAGATAATAGAAAGTGCCATAAAGTCCCATTTAAAATCCGGATTCTACGAATGGATCATCCCAAGTTCAGAAGCGGTTGAGCTGGCCTTCAAGCTAAGAAGACTAGGACATAAAGATAACATCGACAATCTTCTCTATGCAACATCAATAAAAGAAAATCTCATACTCCTCACGATGGACAAGGATCTCAAAAAGTTCCTGTCAAGAAACGGCTTAAAAACCAAAAATATCCTAAGCCATAATGAACTCTTAAAGGAACTAGAGCGCCATTAACAAACAGTATATGGTCTTTACGCTTCATTAAGGCAATCTGAGAAGTCGCTGATGGAGCGTATTCTGGGACTAGTGAAGCGTCTTGCCCTTTGGTAGTCCTAATTTCGTTTTGAAGTGCCTTCTTAGGTCCCTATTATGGGGTAATGCCATCTCCTTCTCTATTAGCTTCTGGGCCTGTTCTAGGCTTCTCGTCCTCTGATCCGAGAGGATCAGATATAAAAGGATCCTCTCATCTCCTTCTAGGAGCGCCTTTAGGCCTAGCTCCATCGGTATTACATGCGTTCTGTTAATATGTAGTGTAAGGAACTTTGGTAGTGCTCCCACATGGAGCGGATGAACTCCCTTTCCATCAATTACCGCTGGAACCTCTACTACCACATCGTCTCCTATACCCTTTATGCAGCCCTGATTTGGAACATTAACTTGGAAGATGCCCCTGTTATCGTTGATTAGAGCATCTATTATCGGTACGTGCTGTTCCCTGCTGAGCTGTGGTGGAATCTCAGTGGTTATGGGCTTTGATGAGCCATGAATCTCCCTCATCCTATCTAATTGTTCACCTAGACGTTTAAGGTAGTATTTCCATCCTGTCTCCGAGTCAAATCCGCCATACTTGTTAAACCATCTCTTCATGGTCTCTAGATCCGTATGGAACCACCATGCACCTGCAAATCTGG
>QMXE01000165.1 GCA_003661975.1 Candidatus Bathyarchaeota archaeon | reverse complement strand
TAGATCATTCAGATGTGCAAGTATCATCCTGTCTAGGGCTGCAAGATCATAATCTCCGTATTCCTGCGGAAATGATGATATAAACCTCGCTATGTTCCAGAGCTTCGTCAGAAACTTTGATGTCCCCTCTATCCTCTCAAATGAGCATCTAATATCTCCCCTAGTTATGTTCCCCTCAAGTCCAGACCATATTCTGAAGGCTTCAGCTCCAAGTCTGTCTATTACCTCCTGTGGGTCAATCCAGGTTTCAGGTCTGCTCTTACTGATCTTTCTGCCCTCCTCATCGACGACATGCATGTGTATCCAGACATTTCTGAATGGAGCCTTTCCGAATAGCAGATAGGACTTAAGCATCGTGAAGTAAAGCCAGTTCCTAACTATCTCCTTCCCTTGAGGCCTCAGGCTGCATGGAAAGTTCTCCTTGAAGAATTCCTTGTCCCATAGATATCCTAAAATGTAAACTTCTGACGTTGCGGAGTCAAACCACGTATCGAATGTACGCTCTTCGCCCCTGAACCTGCTTGATCCACACTTCGGACATTTCTCGATTGGACACTTCTCCTTCCAGGGCTGATAGTATCTTCCAGGCTCTGGAACGTAGACGTATCCGCATTCCTCGCAATACCAGAGTGGAATCTCAGTTCCATAAAATCTCCTTCTGGATATGACCCAGTCTATTCCGACGGAGTTTATCCAATCTATGAGTATCTGCTTGCTCTCCGGGGCGAAGAATCTCATCTCATCAGCCATCTTTAGGATCTCATCTTTGAATTCAACCTGCTTCAGATAGTATTCCTTCATGGGAACGAACTCTATTGGATTCTTTGATCTCCAGCAGACGGGCCTCCTCTGCTTGATCCTCTCAACCTTAACGATCAAACCTTCAGACTTGAGATCCTCGATTATCTGCCTCCTCGCCTCCTCAACTGTTAATCCCTCATATTTACCAGCGTTTTTGTTCATTCTTCCCATCTCATCGATCGCGTAGATCGGCTTAATGTTGAGTTCCCTCAAGATCCTGATGTCGCTGTAATCTCCGAAACTGCATATCATTACGAGTCCCGATCCGAATTCCGGCTTTGCATATGGATGCGGCATTATTGGAACTTCATGGCCATAAATCGGGACTATCGCGTGCTTTCCATCGAGATGAGTATATCTCTCATCTTCAGGATTGAAGATCACAAGTCTGCAGGAGCATAGGAGCTCAGGCCTTGTAGTCGCTATGATGATCTCCTCACCGGTCTCCTTCACCCGGAACCTGATATAATTTAGGTCTGTCTCTTCCTCCTCGTATTCTACTTCAGCATCTGAGATCGTGGTTCCGCAGACCGGGCAGTAATTTGTGGTCTTCTCATCCTCATATATCAGTCCCTTTCTCCAGAGCATTATGAATGTCTCTTGTGTCAGCCGCCTATATTCAGGATCGTCTGTCTCATATCTCCCTCCTATCTTATGTTCGAGTCTCCATGAGTTGCAGCTCAAACCGAGACGCTTAAATGTCTCTATTGACTGGTCTCCACTCTCCTTTAGGATCTGCTTGCACTTCTCAATGAATTCTTCCCTAGGCGTGTCGCGAACCGAGATCCCAAATGTCTTTTCGGCTTGAACCTCAACTGGCAGTCCATTCTTATCTAGTCCTATCGGGAAGAGGACGTTATATCCAGTCATTCTCTTGTATCTTGCGAATATATCCATCCAGACGTAAGTGTATGCCTGTCCAATGTGGACTGGAGTATTCACGTATGGCGGCGGCGTATCTATGCTAAAGACAGGCCTCTTAGAGTCCTTTTTGAACTCGTATATTCCATCCTCCTGCCACTTCTGGAATATTATTGGCTCTACGCTCGGATCCCACCTCTTCTCCTTCAATCTCGGCTTAAAGACTAGACTCTTACGGCTACTCATGCCTTTTCACCACGCAAAACATTCTCTTTAAGGCTAAGTATACATGGGGTTTAGGGTGGCGTTTATCGTTGCGGATGGCCCATTGGAGGGCTATAATACTTGGCGGTGACGGTGTTCCACGCTGGCTTCCACCTTTCCCCCATAATCTTTATTCAAAACCAAAAGTCTCGGATAATGTATATAATTGTTACGTCACCGTCCCCCTATGAAAGTTGCTCCTTCAGTTTTTCTCCTAAGCTCTTAAGCTCGCCGTGCTCTAGAATCCTTATGCTCGTCTTCAATCTAACCCTGACTCCAAGCCGGCGGAAGAGCCAGTAGAGCTCCTCGCCGGAGATCTTGCTTTTAATCTTCCCCTCCATGATGAGCCTAACAAGCATGGCCTCGACATACCTTGCTATCTGCGGATACTGGGCCTTCGCGGCGTTAAAAACCTCCCATGCCCTACCGACGAAGTATTCATTCAGGATCTCCCTTGGATCGCTTCTCTTCTCCTCCTCTCTCCTCTTCTTCATCTCTAGGATTCTCTTAAGCTCTAGGAGCTTCTTCCGCCTTAGAATCTCAAGTTCCCTATCGGACATTCCCTATCTTCCCCAGCAATCCCCATGCACACTATAATACAAGGACGCCGAGAGAATAAACATTTCCTTTATTTGCAGTAAACTAAAAGATCATCGTGGCTGTGCACGCGGAAAAACTATATAAAATGATGCGGTTTCTGCCATAATGGATGTGCTAATCTAGAATTTTATGAGCATGATTGATTTTTCATCACAGATGGTGCATATCCTTCGATTTTATTCACGAGATTCTCATGCTCATTATCTCGGCTTCTCTTTATGAGATTCCGCTCCTCATTTCCTGCTTTTCATTTTCATATTGAATATGCCTATTAGATTTGCTATGCTTTGGATGTGTCTGATCCGCATGGGAATAATATAATCAGCGCAGATGTGCCTGATTATTTTTTGAAGATGAGGTTTTTCTGTTCTGGGATCACGTATGGCGGTGGTATCTCGCCTTTTAGGACTGCAGTTATGCCCTTTGCATTACATAGGGCCATTGCCTGTCTTGCCTCCACCGTTAGGGATGCTATGTGCGGAGTTAAGACTACATTGTCCAGGCGTAGTAGTGGATCATCCTGTGGAATTGGCTCCTCCTCGAATACGTCTAGTCCAGCCCCCGCTATGGCTTTCTCAGCTAGAACCTTCGCTAGGGCCTTCTGATCAACTATTGGCCCCCTCGCAGTATTTATTAGATACGCCGTCTTCTTCATCATCCGCAGATACTTCTCGCTGATTAATCCTCTAGTCTGAGGGGTTAATGGGAGATTTATGGATATGAAGTCAGATTCCCTCATAACCTCCTCCAGGCTCTTAAGTTCAGCTCCAAACTCCCTCTCAGCCCTCTCATTACGGCGGATATCATAGTAGATGACCCTCATGTCAAATCCCCTCGCGCATCTCTTAGCAACC
>QMXE01000164.1 GCA_003661975.1 Candidatus Bathyarchaeota archaeon | reverse complement strand
CCGTGTAAATGTCGGCTTGGCGTACCTTTCTATCTTCGGGGAAGGGGTTCTCGTCTTCGGGCAGGAAGCACTCCGGCGTGTGCTTCTCGTAGCCCACTTTCTCCTGAGCGATGGCCTGCTTGATGAAAAGCTCCTTGATCTTTTCCGGCTCAAGCTTATCTAGCGTTTTGGGGTCCATTTCTGCCAGATGATCGGGATGCATGACCTCGGCCCATGACTTGAAGTCCAGGTCAAAGCTCCTGCTGCGCTCAAACGTCTTGGTACGCTCGTTCCCCTGGCTCAGGAGTAAGATTGGCCCGGGCGGTCTCAAACTTGTGAACCCCCTCGGCGACAGTCGCGACGGGGAGTCCCAGGGATTTGGCGACCGTTTTTGGTGACTCGCCGCGGCTCACCCTCAAGACGGCGTGAAGCTTGGCCCTCGGGCTTCTATCTGACGGTCCGGTAGTGCGGCTGTCGTCGCTCATATACTTATCTGCTTTCCGCCTTATAACCGCGCGCGCGGTCGAGCTGAATCCCGTATGAACGCGCCCGGACTAAACAGGAACCTCAAAAAGCTCATCAACGGTAACAGTAAACTCCTGCGTATCGCTCCCGAATTCGTTGTTTACCGTCACCTCACCGTCAAAGTCACCGATTTCGTTGGGTATCAAGAATGATGGCACAGCGAAATTAGATGTTTGGTTGCTCATCGGTTGGTCATTACCGCCATTCGCTCCCTCGGTGTAAAAAATCCACTCAAAGGTCATAGGATGGTCGCCGCCGACCTGGGTGAAGAAATCAGCACATACATTGCCAAGAGTGCCGCTAGTCCACAGGATACGGAATATCCTCGGCTTTGTGCCCACATAAAAATCAAACCACTTAGTAGCCTCGCCGTAGTCATTTTCTATGACCAGCTTACCGAGCTGGGTACCTTCCTCCGTAAGAGTCACCACGGGCATCTCGTTAACGCTGGAAAGCGGATCGGTCCAGTAGTTCATCGTCCACCTGTAGGAGAAGGGACCTGTGCCTAATACCTCAGCCTGCAGCTGCACCTGCTGTTCGTAAGCCCCGCGAGCGGGCGTGACTTTTACAATCTGCGGCGCGTAGCCGGTTTCCACCTGGAAGTTGAACAAATAAGATCCGTATTCATTAACTACACTCAGACTACAACTATGCATTCCAGCGTCGTCGAATTCCACGATTGGGCTTGCTTCATCACTGTTTTGTGGGAACGCGGAGGGCCCGAAGTTCCAATGGCGTGTAATCGGCTCGGAACCGCTGATTTCTGCTGAGAAGCTGACTCGCTCACCTACCGTAGCCGATGCTGGCTCGACTGATGTCACCTGTGGTGGCACTCCAATTACTATGTTGAAATCCTGCCGGCGCTCATCGAACCGATTGCTCACTGTAAGGTGCCCGTAAAAATGCCCGCGCTGCACCAGCTCCACTTCAACGCTGGGTTCATCGGAACGGTTTGGGCTTACGCCGTTGCCCAGTGTCCAGTCGTAAGCAATGGGCTCTTCTCCCTCCACAACAGCGCTCGCCGTGCATATATCCCCCACTTTGCCTGTCGGAACGTTCATCGAGATGATGCGCGGCTGCCGGTATTCCAGCACGTTTGATATCTCGCCAGTAGCACCTTCGGTGTCATAAGCTAACACGGCGAAGTCAGACCAGTCCTCCGGCTCAATAGCGGAGGAAAACAGCAAAATGCCGCCCTCCAGCGTCTCGGCTTCGGTGCGCGCGACGGTGCCGGTTACCTCCCACTCAGCAAGGTCGGGGTCACTTGACAGTACGGTAAATCCTGCAAGATCGCAGGCGTAATTCAATGCAATGCCGGTCATGTCGGCGATGTCCACGATGCCGTTTCCGCTGAAGTCCAGCAGAGCAAGCCAGGCGTTCTCTTCGCCAATAATTTCGCCGTAGTGTTCCGCGATCGGGGTGATATCATCCACATCCACGATCCCGTCCACGTTGTAATCGCCCTGAAGCTGGTACGACCAGGTAAGCCAGCCGATCCCTTCTTCGTCGCGGTAAAAATCCAGGTCGGTAACCGATTTGCCTTCCCCGATGGGGGGGGTGCACACGATCTTTTCCGGCAGCAGCGCCGCCAACGCAGCCTTCAGGTCGTTCCACAGCGCAAAGTCCACCCCTTCGGGCGGCTCCAGATTGTCCAGGCGTGCCAGCTCTTCCTGGCGCGACCGCTGATTGCTGTCTGGGGAAGGCGTGACTGGCGCCACTTGCCTGGAATCACTCTCTGGCACCAGGCGGGCATCTGCACTTCCACCGCCACCTCCGCAGGCCGCGGCTAGTGTCATAATAATAATGGTCAATATCAGAATGAAAAGTCCACGCATGAGTCCCTCCACGAGATTCACCGCTCCCCCGATGCGGTGTTTGATTTCGCGCGTAAACGCACGAGCGGGCGGCCAACCCCGCTGGGAATATCTTACCGCGTGTAACGCGGCATTACAACATGGCCGGAAAAATCCCCAGCTTAATTCTCCGCCTGTTCCTCTATGCCCTTGTAGACCGCGATGGTCTCCAGCAGAGCCTCCATCGCCTGAGCGCCCTTGTTGCCCGCCTTGGTGCCGGCGCGCTCCAGCGCGGTTTCCAGCGTGGGAGTGGTCAGCACGCCGAAGCCCACCGCTGTCCCGTAATCAGTCGCCAGCCTGGCACAGCCCTTTGTGACCTCGCTGGCGAGCAGCTTGTAATGGTCTGTATGCCCCTCGATAAGGCAGCCCAGCGCCAGCACGCCGTCGTATCCACCCTTCTTCAGCAGCCGCGCGATAGTGCCGGGGATTTCAAAGCTTCCGGGCACCCAGAAGACATCAACCTCGCACTCCTCCACGCTGAGGCGCTTGAGCTTGTCCAGCGCGCCCGCGAGAAGCTCCTTGGTTATGAGTTCGTTGAACCGGCTGGCAACGATGCCGAGCTTCAGCCCGCCGGCGATGATTTGCGCATTGTGTTCCGTAACCGCCACAGCATTCCTCCTCCGCAGATTCCACCCGTAGGGGCTATAAGCCGTGCGCCCACACTTGTAAGCTTCAGGCTTACCCGTGAGCCGGTGCTCATTATAGCAGGAGCGGGGACTACCCGTGCTGGAATCCCAGCACAGGCCTGAGTTCGCCTAGGAGCCCGTCTAGGTCGGCGTCTGAGAGTCTCCCGATAGGCTTCTCAATCAGGCTGATGCTGACAGTCCGCAGGACAGCGGTTGCACGCGACGGGTGATGAAGGCCTGCTGCTCTCCAGTCCTTAATGAGCCGGTCGCCGGGGAAGCGTGCGTCCAGCCTGGAAGTTATCGCGCCGAGTATAACCTGCCTGCGGTGGCGCTGGAAAGCCCGGCTGCTCAGAACGTACGCGGGGCGCTTCTTGCTGCCGGAACTGCCCGAGAACCCGAAATCAACGAGTACAACAT
>QMXE01000163.1 GCA_003661975.1 Candidatus Bathyarchaeota archaeon | reverse complement strand
CCCTCAAATGTAGCTATGAACCTAGCCCTAACGAGCCATACGGCGATGAGGACAAGCTAGGTGAGCAGAAGAGGGGAAGTTGCGTCTCCCGAATGCAACACTCGAAAAGCAACAAGCCAAGCTACCACCCACCCCTCGAAGACGTAACAGAACCTTGTTATTTTAATTAGTTGTGTTTCCAGATTTTCTCCTCAGCGAAGCGAGAGTCTTCTCGGCGACTGATATGCAGCTTAGGAGATCATCGATTGTTGATCTTAGGGTGAGAATGTTATCTTCATCATAGGTTATATGGGCGATTAACTTCCTCTTCTCCGTAAATGTCCTTATCATTAATCCTTTTGGCAAGTCAATATTGTCTGGGGATATCGACTTTAAGATTGCCTCTGCCTCCTTTTCCTCGCCGTAAACCAGTGATATTCTAGTCTCTACTCTCAATCTTCTTCAGCTCCTTCATCACGAGATCATTAACAAACCTTAAAAATTCATCTTTCATTTCGATTGGGATCTGGGCTCCCGCCGCTATGTCATGGCCTCCTCCCTTACCCGAGAACTTCTCAGCGGAGATCCTCATTATCTCGCCTAGATTAAAGCCCTTCTCCGTCAAGTCCTCAGTTGTTCTCGCTGAGATCTTAATTAATCCCTCCTCTGGAACTATCGAATATGCAATTATAGGCTTCTTTGTATCCGGAAGGTTTGTCGATAGGATAGTTGATATCGCGCTTATCATCTTCTCATCTATTCTCTCTCCTCCATGAAGAACATAGATTCCATCCATCTCTTCAAGGCGGTCTTTATGCTCATCCAGCCATCTGAGATTTTCATTTATCTTCTTCCTGTAATCCTCAAGTGTTTTTTTGGCCTCTTCTAGGCATTTACCCCTATCGCCCATGCATATAGCGACTCCTAAGCCAGGCCTCCCCATCCTTCCAGTCGCATTAAGCAGCAAAGCGAACTCCCTAGCATCCCTCAGCGGGGTCCACGGCTCCTCCTTTACGAGTATATAAACTGTGCCTATGAGGGTTGATGCTACTTTAGGCTCGTATCCCTGAGAGATCAGAAGATCAGAGATTCCAGAGAATATCTTACGTTTTTCATCCTGCGATAAATCCCTCAATGCACGCCACTTATCATTCTCTTTGAGCTTTATTCCTAGCTTCGTGAGGAAGGCTAGACACTTGTCCTCTTCTCCGCTGATCCCCGGGATGAATGGCGTCGTCGTGAAGGCCAATGCCTTATGTATTGGACGTGTCTCCCTTCCGAAGAGGAGAATGTCGGTTTCAGTCTTCAAATACCCGGACTTGACTGCATCCTCAACTATTAAGTTATTAACTCCGCCTAGGGATCGATTTTCATATTTATCCTGCATGTCTCCTAGGGCGCCTATCACTGCGAGATACGCTAGATCAATATTACGTTCTGAGATTGCCTTTGCGGTTAGATATGCCACTCCGGCGCCGCTTATTTCCCTTGCACCGTCGATCCCGAATATTTCCGGGTTGACATGCACGAATGATTCATCGGGCTCTCCACTGGGCTGATGATGATCAAGTATTATTAGGTCTCTGCCCTCCATGCTCCTATTTAGGATCTCGATGTATCCGCTGCCCATATCCGTTAATATCGGCAGAGAATCCCTTTCAGATGCTATTTCATCAGCGATCTTCTCGTCGAACCACCTTTCTATTCTAATGCGGAATTTCGCCCCGGCCCTTGAAAGGGCCATTCCCATTATTCCAGCGGCTGATATTCCATCAGCATCTATATGAGAAAAGACTGAGATTCGACTTTTACTATTGATATGCCTGATGATGACTTCAGCTGCTCTACGAGCCGCCTCTATTAGGCTTAGGACTCCTCCATTAAGATCCTCCATGGAGATCCCAAACTATCTAATGGCGAGAACAGTTGGCGTATACTTCCAATCTTTGGGGAGGATGCCCTTACGCTTATAATACCTCGATAACCTATGAATCTTTGATTCTATGATCTGAAGGGCTCTCTTATTATGTTTATCTCCTCTATGCTTCTCCAGATGCGCATGGAGTCTGGATGCCTTCCTCAAGAGCATCTCTAGATCCTCTGGAATTGATGGGGCAAGGCCATTCTCCTTCAAAATCTCAGTTATGCTCTTTCCGACTATCGGCTTCACAAGCGGTATGCCATACTGATCGCGGAGGATAACCCCTATTTTACTTGGGGTATTCCCCTCCTTAGCGAGTTTTACAACTAAGGCCTCAACTTCCTCAGGCGTATACTTACACCAGCTAGGACTTCTACGCGTTACTGGCCGAGTTGAATGTGACTTTCCCTTCTCCTTCTTTGGCACCGCTTATCCTCCACAAAATCTCTAAAACGGAAGACATCCTATTTAAAAGCTTTGCCGGTTAGAGCCATGTCTTAGGCTACGATACCACTCTGCAAATTTACTTAATGCCCGCGAGCGATGTGAAACCATATTCTTCTCTTCTACGGATAGTTCTCCAAAGGTGCGTCCTGAGAAGCCTTCAGGCTCGAATATTGGATCGAAGCCGAAGCCTGATTCTCCCCTAATCGTCCTCGAAATCATACCTCTTACTGAACCCTTAAAGACTTTCACTTCGCAATTTGGACTGGAGAAGGCGACTGCCGATTTGAACTCGGCCCTTCGATCCCCGCATCCCTCAAGGAGCTTGAGGATCCCCTCCTTTCCAATTGTGCGATAAACATAGCTTGAGTATGGACCTGGAAATCCTCTAAGCGCATCTATGAATAGCCCTGCATCCTCAACTATTACTGGCAGCCCCGTCTCCTCCGAAGCCCTCAATGCGCATGTCTTAGCGATATTCTCTATGTTGTCATCCTGTATTTCAGGAGGCTTCATACGTAGCATCGCAGTTGCAATATTAAACTTTGAGAGCACCATCCTCGCTTCATTAAATTTGTGAATGTTATTCGTAACGAAGAAGATTAGCCTTCCAAGAGGGAAGGTTCCGCCGGCTTCTTTTCGTCCATCATCTCTCGGAGACATATCTTCCCCTCCTCTCGATCTCCTCAATCTTTCTTAGGACATTCTCGGTTTCGGCTCTACCCATAACTTCCCTGTATCCGTCAATGATAGATTTAAAGCATTCCTCAACGCATGTGTAATGCGTGCTAAGCAGGGCTCTCTTCATGAGATGTAGATCTACTCCTCTATCCTCAAGATCGAAGCTCTGCTCGCTTAAGCCGAAATCTATTAGAACTATTCTTCCCTCGGGAGTCAATATCATATTTGATGTTGTTAGATCACCGTGGATTATGCCCGACTTATGAAGCCTTCCAACGAGTATCCCTACTTGATGACATAATCTCCTCCTCTCCTCCGATCGCAGATCATTAAGGATCTCCTTCAGCCTCTTTCCTTCAACATACTCCATGACTATAGTTGAT
>QMXE01000162.1 GCA_003661975.1 Candidatus Bathyarchaeota archaeon | reverse complement strand
ATGAGAGGATACGCCTAGAGAGGGAATATGCGAAACATGAGTTTAACATTGAAAATGCCAGGAGGATCATAGATGGAATTCAAGGGGTAATTGGGAATGCAGATTTGAATGTCTCCGGGGATGAAGGGAAAACTGGTATTCGCACAGCGGAGTTAGACAGTTGGGTTGAAACCCTAAAATCAAATCTAGGCTGGATATGGAGATCAATGGATGATTCGAGGAAGAGGATCGAAGCCTTAAGGTCTGAATTATCAGATATCGCTGGGAAACTGGAGGGGGCATCTGAGAGAATAGAGGGGATCTACGATGAGATCCTAAATGAGAGAGTGAATCTGGCAATATTATTGCATCGAAGGGAGGAGGCTGAGGCTGAGATCCATAGGATGGAGGCTGAGCTGAGAGGCTTAAGGAGGAGGCTTTCCGAGGCTATCGATAGGGCTGAGAGGAGAGGCTCCCGCATCGCAACTCATAGAAGCCCAGACGAGATCCTAGACGAGATTAGGATGGTAGATGGAAGGATCTCGGCGATGGCTGATATACCAGGCGATGTGGAGAGAATGTATGAGTCCTACTCTAGGCTTTACTTGGAGCTCCAGGAGAAGATGAGGGTTACCGCTGAGAATAAGGAGAAGGCTCTGGGCGAAGTTGAGCGGAGAATGGTCGCTTGGAGGAGGATGATTAGGGATCTACTATTAAGCGTTAGCTCCCAATATGAGAGGATCCTCAGCCAGGCATCCGGAACAGGCTATGTGAGACTGATAAATGATCATGACATAGAGGAGGCTGGGGTTGAGATATGCGTTGGATTTAAGGGTTCAAAGCCGATACCACTGAATATTTACTCGCAGAGCGGAGGGGAGAGAAGCACTGCTGTAATGGCCTTCCTGCTCTCTTTGCAGAGGCATATTAGGTCTCCGTTCCGAGCAGTTGATGAGTATGACGTTCACATGGATCCAAGGAACAGGGAGGTCATAGCTAAACTTTTGATCTCAGCCGCTGAGGATGAGGATGTTCAATACTTAGCGATCACTCCGAACCAGATGTATTTTGAGGGCAGAAACGTCCACATGATAACCGTCCAGAACGTCGGGGGAAGATCGATGGTCATGGAGGTTAAATGATGGCTAAAGCCTCCAACAGGAGAGCTGCAAGGGAGGATCTAAAGCGTATAATAGAATTCTGCAGATCCGTTGAGGAGAAGGGGTTAAATCCATTCCTTGTCAACGTTGATGATCTAATAGCGGTTATAAGGAGATACTTCCCGAATCTGAGGGACCCAGATGATCTATCATTGGATGCTGAGGCACTAAATAGGATAGCATCGGTAATTAAGTTGCAGAGCGAATGGGTTAAGAGACGTGCATCATCCCTCTATAGGGATCCGTTCCTCATAGAGGAGAAGCTGCGCAGCCTACCATTAGAGAGATTATCGGAGGCCTTCCTGAAGGCTTGGCATCCAATAGTAGAGCTTGAACAAATAACTACTGGCAGCCTAGAGAGAGCTCTGAAGTATTGGGGGGATCTCGCTCCGCTGGATGAGAGATGGAAAAGAGAAGGCCTGCTTGAGACGAGGATGGAGACGACGACTCGGGAGGATCTGATCAGGCAGGGCCTCCTGAGGGATGAGGCTTTCATCTCTGAGATCGAGAGTTTATGGAGGGAGCTTAAGGAATCGGTTGGGGCTGATGGAAAGATTGAATATTGGGATTTTATTGGGGCTGATAGTTACCGTGAGACTGTCAGGAGGGCTTACCTCACGAGCTTCCTGATAACCTATGGGTATGCATCTCTGGAGTATAATCCCCTAGAGGAGAGGATCCTTCTTAGGCCGAATGATAAGCCGATCTCAAGGATGGAGGTTCAGCCCTACTCCTTCCCGATCTCGATCAGCTATGAGAGGTGGAGGGAATGGAAGGAGCGACGAGGAGGATAGGGCGTAAGAGAAGATACTCAATGATGCTGAGGAGAGCGGCTCAGCTAATATTCTTTAAGAGGCACATGGAGCCTGGAGTTAAGGGTTGGGAGCTCAGGAGGAAACTCGGCTCGGACTATCCGAAGGTCATCCAGCTCTTAGATGAGAGGCTCAGGGAGCTCGGGTTAACTGTGAAGATAGTATTTGAGGATGGATCGGCATATGAGAACCCGACGATAGAGCAGCTAGATAAGGCGAGATTCTATGTGACGCTTAGGGAGGAGCTCACGCTTGAGGATGCTAAGATGATCGGATGGAGGATAGATGACCTCGCAGCATTAGCAGTTACGCTTGCCTACATAATCTCTAAGGGTGGAAAGGCTCCTAGAAGGGAGGTTGAGGATCTCCTGAAGGTGAAGATTCCAGAGTGGAGAGTAGAGATGAATCTAAACAGATACTTGAAGTCCGGATATATAATTGAGGATGAGAAGGAGATGCTCTACCTCGGATGGAGAGCGAGGGCGGAGGTCGACGAGAAGAAGCTGATAGACCTCCTTCTAGGAGAGGAACTGGGATCTTAGCAGATCCATTCTTATCGCGCTAAATTTCCAAGAATATCGAATTGCATCTCTCTAGGCTTACCGATCACCTCTATCTTCCCCCTCAATTCTGGATCCGCCATAACAACCTTAAGCAGAGCCTCAGAGACCCACATCCTCTCCAATTCAAGGGTATTCTTTATCCTCACAACCTTCGCTTCCCTAGGATCTATTGGGCCACAGGTATGAAGGGCAATCGCTATCGCATCCCTATCATTTGGAAGATAAACCGGGATTCTCGCTCCTTCAACATGTCCGGCAGTTAGAGCATTAATTAGGGTTGCATCATAATCCATCTTCTCTATCACCCTTCTGGTCGTTACGTCTGCCAATCCTATGCCAACAGCGTTTCCGCGAGTCTTCTCGGTCAGATCCAAGACGACTATGCGTTTGATTTTCGGGGCTAATGGCTCATGCTCTCCTGGAAGCCAAAATCTTCCAACCACATTTGTGTCCATTCCAGTCCCGCTTATATCCTTCCCTATCTCATCTATTATGAGGACATCTATATCCTTGAATGGTATTCTGGCAATTAGGGATTTAGCCACTTTTAGGAGAGCCCTCTCTTCACGCTCTATATTCTCGGGTTCGATAGCCCTTATAATGGCTATCTCATGACGGGCATTCTCTACTATTGCAAGCCCAGCTATTATGGGGAGCTTTTTTAGGATGAGACGGGCTGCTTCTGGGAGAAGCCTATGATAACCCTCCCGCTTATACTTATGTATCATCTCGGCTCCCTTCTGCTTCCCCAAACCAACAACCATCATCTTCATCAATCCGCTCTCTATCTCCGCCTTAAAGTCAGTGTGCGGCTTAATCCTGTTGACGACTATTATCCCATCGGCCTCCAAGGCGTATTTATCGATATAAACTGGAACTCCATTTCTCAGCCTCCCTATCTCCT
>QMXE01000161.1 GCA_003661975.1 Candidatus Bathyarchaeota archaeon | reverse complement strand
GATAAGCGTACATGATAAGAAGATATCCCTTTTCACGGGGAAAACAGTTTCAGGTAAAGAATTTTTCGACGAGTGGGATGATCTAGCATGCCGGACGAAAATAGCTATCAAAACTAATACCAAAGCACTAATTAAAAACCTAGATTCGAAAACGTTCGGGGATCACAGAGTGGTATTCTACGGTGACTTCAGAGAAAAATTTAAGGATTTAGCTACTCTGATCGGATTTGAAGTTATAGAAGAAGACATTGAAAAGTGAAAATGCTTCCTCCTCTCTTATTGCAATCTATGATGATCGGCAAGAGACATTATGTTTTCAAGAATGAAATGGGCATCTCCAAACTTAAAAAATAGTTTCAATGTCCTCAGCTATCAAAACATAGAGAATTACCATATCGTCTGGTTTTCGCCGGGCTCTAGATAGATTCTATTCGGTTGGGGGAACGGGCTTATTCCCATCATATATCGAAAAGACGCCATAGCGTAGTGCGGCCGGTTTAGAGCCGCGATTAACTATGCTGATCTTGTATTTTCCCCCATCTCTCGATTGGAAATATCGCGGGGGGAGGAGATGGATCATAAATTAGCTCGATATTCCCTAATCCTCCGGTTATGGGCGGAGAACTGACACTTATGTTGGGATTGTAACTCGTTGCTTGTGACAGACTGGATATTAAGATAATGAAAGCCAGAATAGTGCCAAGATCCTTTTCTCCGCTATGCATGTTCACCTCATAGATCAATCTCGCCTCATTTGATTTAAAAAAATCTTCATAATGCCCTTCAGGATAATTTAGTCTAAATTTTTCCTAGAGAGAATTATGATGGAAAGACTAAGGTTAAAATGATCCCATCACACAATTATGCATGGTATTGTTTGAGGGAATTTGCATGAATGTGATTGAGATAGTCTCTGATACTTTTAGGTGGGATTATCTTGGATGCTACGGCAAGGCATTCATCTCCAGATAATACTTTATATGCTGATCACCCTTATTTTCAGAATCGGGTTGTAAACTTGAATGCATCGAAGAAATATGATGTTATAGTTGTTGGAGGGGGAACCGGAGGTTTCTCAGCAGCCGTATCCGCCGCCCGCCTAGGAGTTAAGGTTTTACTCGTAGAGAGGTATGGCTTTCTAGGCGGGACGATAACGGCTGGACTTGTAAATCCATTTATGTCATTCTATGCCGGGAAAAAGCAGATTATCGGAGGCATATTCCAGGAGGTGATCGATAGATTAGAGGGGATGGGAGGATACGACGCTAAAACCAGAGCATTCGATCCTGAAATAATGAAGTATATACTAGACAGGATCGTCCTGGAAGCCGGAGTAGACCTTCTACTACATACAGTATTCGTCAAAGCCTCAAAGAGGGGGAGCCGCGTGGAGGGCATAGTCCTACATAATAAGTCGGGATTTCACTCCGTATCAGCCGATATAATAATTGATGGAACGGGAGATGGAGACGTAGCGGTCAGCGCCGGAGCTCCATACGAGAAGGGGAGACCTAAAGATGGATTGATGCAGCCTATGACACTAAACTTCGATTTGGCCGGAGTCAGGCAGGATGAGATGCCTCCCAAGAGGGAGATTAATAGGGCCTATCGTGAAGCGAAGGACAGGGGCATAATAGCCTGTCCCCGCGAGGATGTCCTGTGGTTCCATACGGTCCATAGGGGGATCATACACTTCAATACTACGAGGATAATAAGGGTTGACGGGACTGAGGCTGAAGATCTAACGAAGGCTGAGATTGAGGGTAGAAGACAGATGTTTGAGATAGTAGATTGGCTAAAGAAGACGTTCCCAGCATTCAGGGACGCCTACATAGTTAGGTCTGGAGTTCAAGTAGGCGTCAGGGAGACTAGGAGGATAATCGGCGAGTATATAATGACGGCGGAGGATATAGTGCAGGCACACAAATTTCCAGACGGCATCTGCAGGGGCTCATATCCAATAGATATTCATAATCCGGCGGGTGAGGGAACCATAATGATGCCTCCGCCTCCTGGAGATTACTATGAGATACCGTATAGATGCTTGATCCCGCTTAGGGTGGAGAATCTCCTGATAGGATGCAGATGCATCTCAGCCACTCATGAGGCGCACGCAGCCATAAGGATAATCCCTATAATAATGGGCGTTGGGCAAGCGGCTGGGGCAGCTGCAGCCCTATGCATAAGACACAAGACTTCCCCAAGAGAGATTGATCCATCGCTTCTCAGAGAGACGCTTAGATCGCAGGGAGCGATACTCTAACTATTCGAAGTGTGGAACGTCAAGCAATATCTCGCCTTTCATTACTGCTTCATGCGCGATTAATCCTAGAATGGTCATGTCAACCCCTTTACAACATCTGTTGAAGGCTTCTCACCCTTCTCTATCGCCTCAACGAAGTCCTAAACGATATGGTATTCGCATGTGCCATGTCCACCTTTCCTCGCCTCCTCTGGAACACTCAATTGGAAATATTGCTGGGGTCTTCAATGGATTTCCCTTTCCGCGGCGCTTCACAGTTAAACAGGATCTTCATAGGCAAAGAGAAAATTTCGCTACACGACAAGTATCAACACAACATCTTTCGATTTTTTTGATTATACGGACAGAGACCCGACCAGTGGAACGGTATGGAGATACTTTGTGAATCCATACAACCGATAGCATATGCCTGAGCTCAGCAAAACTAATGGAGCGCGGCGGGAAAATAACTCATCCCTAAATCAAAAAAGAAATTGCGGTTCGAATAAATCGTCGAGAAAACAAAACAACTCCAAACATGCAGCATTAATTTCTATGCTTTTTGATTGTTTGGGTGAGGATGGATGCTGGTTTGGTGATGAGTGTTCCGGTCAGGGCTGATGAGAAGCCTATGTTTAGCAGGATGAAGGTTGCTGTTGCTGCTTTCATCAGTTGGATGGAATGTGTGGTTTCTGCGAGGATTATTGGGATTAGGAGCAGGAGCAGCAGGTAGATCCAGGCCTTTAGTATACGGTGCTTCATTCTTCTGAAGCGTCTGATTTGGGATAGTGGCAGTCCGAGGTATACTGATCCTATTAGGGAGCTTGCTACGTAGCCAGCCGTGAATATGGCGGCTTCCGGGAATTGGCTGAAGCAGTGGTATGTGAATGATGATAAGTGGAGGATCATTATCAGCGGATATAAGAGGATCTTGAAGGCCGCCTTGACGATCGCATTCTTCCTTATGAAATAAGCAACGTTGGGGCTCCAAGAGTAATAGAAGTGATTGAATACCTCCATGAAGCATCTGCCAGCGAATGTTGAGAGCACCTCCCGATCCCTGAAGGATCTTAGGAAGTTAACTTCTGGGGAGAGTTCGGAGCCGAAGGTCGCCGTAGCTATTAGGCATCCTCCCTTCTTAACCGGATACTCAACCATATCGTATATCTTTGTGGATGTCTGAT
>QMXE01000160.1 GCA_003661975.1 Candidatus Bathyarchaeota archaeon | reverse complement strand
TTTTCCTTTCTTCGTGAATTCCTAAAATTCTCTTTATTTCCGATTCAGGAACTCTTCTCTTTCCACCCACAGTCCTAACACATCTTATCTTCCCCTCCTTATCCCACTTCTGAATTGTCCTAATGTGAACACCTAACAGCTTCGATGCTTCCTTCATAGTATATAAACGTTCCATCTTCGCCTACCAAATATGACATTTACCTATCAAATATTTAACTGTTACGCTAGGCTATTTGAGGGATACATCTCCGTCATGCTCCATTCATAGTAATATTTGATGTTAGAATAATTTGGATAGGCTATTGTACTATTAACTGTGTTATCTGCACTAATTCAGCAGTGCTTTCCGTTAAGATCCTTGGGATTTTTCACCGATGAGAAGATTGCATCAACACGAATATTAAGTTGCTGAGGAATGGTTTTTCTCTAATATACTTTGCAGTGCAAAGGATATTCCTATCAGGGCGGATGAAGCTGCATATTCCGTTGAGAGAGTTATTCCAGGACATAAATCCACTATGAGATCGGCAAATCTGAAGACTCCCTTTGGAATTCCCTCTCTTGAGCCGAATAGAAGATTCACTTGCCCATCACATCTAAGGAAGTAGTCAGCTATCTTCTCTGATACCTTCGAGAAGACCTCTCCTTCAGGCTCGAAGACTATCTTAGGCTGAGATCTCCTATCCCTCACGAGTTGATAGAGATCCTCTATTAGAACGTTTACTCGTCTAGGCTTATGCGCGTACGTTTTGCGTTGAATCTGATATCTTGAATTTATCCCTTCAAAGATGCCGCTGATGAACCAGCTTAGCTGTTTCGCATCGCATGCCCCTATAATACCTATGATTAACTCGCCGACCTCAAACATCTGGACGGCCCTGCCGATCCTTGAACCCATACTCTTGGCCGATCTCATATCGCCTAGATAAGGCATCTGTATAACCGATGCCTTAGAGAAGAAAGTTCTTACTTCATGCTTTCCAGGCTTCATCTTCTTCCATACGCTTGTGCCATCAATAACTCCGATCGCAGCTTCATTGCCCAATATTTCAATCCATACAATTTTCTCTGGATAATCAAGATCGACTGTTGCATCAACCTTTTCAAGAATAGCTGAGCCAACTCTATAATTCACATCAACGCTAGTGAAGGGATGGCTGCCTCGCCTTACAGTTCTAACAGCAAATGTTACTCCTGAATCTAGAAGCTTTGATGCTACATTGACGGCTGAATTGACAATATCCTCCATTACAGCCCTCGTATATGCCTCTGAAACTAGAACCCTCTCGGCCTCAGGTATCTCGTTCTTTATTCTCTCTGCAATCCTGAACTTTTCATTCTCATCATGCATCCTGACAGTTACTATCCCCGGGTATCCATAGGGCTTCGGATGAACAACACATTTAAAGCCTAACTCTTCTATTCGTGAGGCTACGATATTCTCCATCCTTATAGGGGTCTTGATAATCAGATCGATCCTCTGAATGGAGCCGTTCAAGCCATATCACTATGAGGAAAAGAAATAGAACGGAATTTATCCTTTATTTCTCTTCAATATTCGGTTTCCATAAAAATTGTAGTGATTGGTGTTTACTACATAAATTCTCTGAGATACTGAACTGATTTAGGCAGAGCTTCAAATGGATCTCCCGGAACCCTGCATTCAAAGGCCATGAAGTTTCTGTAGCCCTTTCTCTTAAGGACCTTAAACGGCTCTTTAAAGTCCGTATGTCCATATCCTGGAAGAACCCTATTACTGTCTGCTAAGTGAATATGCACTATGTAATCCGCTGCCTCTTCTAGGCTCGATGGGATACTAGCCTCTTCTATATTCATATGGAAGAAATCTGCCATTATCTTAACATGCTCTATACCGACCTCCTTGCAGATCTCCACTCCCTGCTTAAGCGTGTTCATGAAATGCGTTTCATACCTATTTATGGGCTCTAGAATCACGTAGCTACCTACATCATCTGCATACCTTCCAAGGATCTTGCATTCCTCGATGAGAAGTCTCCTTTCAACCTCCCAGACATCTGAGATCCAAGGATACAGATCTGGGATCTTCGGCTTACCGAATGTTGGAACAGTTATAACCCCAACCCCGCCTAGATCAGAGCAGATTTTAAGTAGGCTTTTTATTCCTTCAATTGCAGCCTCTCTTGTCTGCCTATCTGCTCCTAAGAGATCTCCAGGATACCCTGCACATACTGTGGAAAATTTTATCTTTGATGATTCAAGAGCCTGCTTTATTTCTTGGAATCTCTCTGAGAGCTTATGACCCCATACTTCCAGTCCGTCAAATCCGAACTTTTCGGCATTATATATCTTCTCTGAAATGTCTTTCCCTGGCAGACGATTATCCTGAATTGCAAGTTTCATTCTTAATCACCGTTCTTTAAGATGCTTTTAAGAATATTTAAGATCTCTGTTCAAGCATGAAATTTCATATATACACGATGAGGTTACATGCTTAAATGTAAGGCGAAAATTTATTTTTGACTCCCGTTAAATCTCCATTCGCTTGGAGGAGAATCTCTTGAAGGTTGTAGGAGGACCTGGATCTGTCGATCTTGCCAAGAAGATCAGCAAGTTGCTAGGCGCTCCATTAATATCGACGAGAACAAAAAGATTCCCTGATGGAGAGTTCTACTTTAAATTTGAGGAGGAAATATCTGGGGAGGATCTTCTAGTCGTTCAGAGCCTATATCCCCCTCAGGATCAGCACATCATGGAACTCTTTCTGATCCTGCATACGGCAAGGGATCTTGGAGCTAAATCCATAAGGATATTCGTTCCATACTTGGCTTACAGCCGCCAAGACAGGAGATATCTGAAGGGTGAATGTTTAAGCTCCGGAATGATCACCGAGATCTTAGAAACTCTTGGAGCAAACGCATTATATACGGTTGATGTGCATAACAGGAAAGTCCTCGAGAGATATCGCATACCAACATATAATTTGACGGCTTCGAGAGAACTTGCAAGATACTTCGCAGCTAAAGGTCTAAAAAATCCAATAGTTATATCTCCGGATGATGAGGAGATTGCTATTGAAAGGGCGAAATGCGCTGCGGAGACGATCAATGCCGACTATGACTTCTTAGAAAAGAAGAGAGATCGCTATACAGGCGAGATTGTAACATATGAGAAGAGGATGAATGTTAAAGGCAGGGATGCCATTATAATTGATGATATAATCAGCACAGGCAAGACTGCAGCAAATGCCGTAAGGATCCTAAAGAAGCAGGGCGCTAGGAGAGTGTTCGTTGGAGCCTCTCACGCTCTACTCTTAGGTGACGCTGTCAAGATCCTTAATGAGGCGCACGCTGAGGAGATCGTCGGAACTGACAGCGTCATGAATGATTATGCGAAAGTCTCCGTTGCACCAATAATCGTGAAGGCGCTAAAAAGGGAGACCAAGGAG
>QMXE01000159.1 GCA_003661975.1 Candidatus Bathyarchaeota archaeon | reverse complement strand
TTCAAGATTGGAGGATACGAGCTCTACCGCAACAAGGGAGTTCCAATAGCCTCAGGACTGCTCGGCGGATGGGCAACAATGCTCGTAATCTCCCACATACTACTCACGCTCAGACAGATAGGAGCAATCGCCTAAAAAACACCCCACCCTTTTTTAATCTTTCAAACCTGCTTATCACTTAATAGAAGACTTATATAATTGGGCTTTTTATATTGTTGAGAATTGGGGGGAGAAGAAAAATAAACGTTATCTGCATAATGATGGATACATGGCGCTTCGATTATGCCGGTTGTTATGGAAACAAAAAGATTAAGACGCCGAATCTCGACAGATTCGCCTCGGAAGCTACTCTCTTCGAGAATGCATATTCTGAGGGCGTTCCTACACTACCAGCTCGCATGGCATGCTTCACAGGCCGATACACATTCCCCTTTAGGCCATGGCAGCAACTTGAGACGCATGATGTATTGTTATCCAGTGCCTTGGACAGGGCGGGATATAACACCGCGTTAATCTCAGATACTCTGCCCATGAGGGGAGATACCCTCCCAAACGTACGAAACTACCTAACCGGGAATTACATGATGGGATTCAAATATGTCGAGTGGAGCGATCAGACCTACTTTTGGCTTCCCAGAGCCCCCTGGTTGCCGAAGGCCAAAGTGACAAAGGAGATCATCTACAGATACTGGAAGGATCGTGGGGATCATAGAGACGCGATCTTCAGAGAGAGGATAAAGAGGCAACTGGAAGCCAGACTTCTATGGAAGAGCGACGAGGATTCTTTCGTTGCGCAGACAATAAAAAAGGCCATTGCATGGCTTGAAAGACAAAAGGATCTAGATCACATTTTCCTGTGGCTGGATACTTGGGATCCCCATGAGCCTTGGGATCCCCCTCCACCATTCGACGCCATGTACGTAGATCCAAACTATGAGGGGCCTAGAATTATACGTGCAAGCGACGGGCCTGTTGAGGGCTACCTAAATGAGGATGAACTGGAATGCATTAGGGGGCTATATGCAGGTGAAGTATCCATGTGCGACAAGTGGCTGGGCATCTTCTTAAAGAAGGTTGAGGAGCTGGGCTTAATGGAGAACAGCCTAATAATATTTCTGTCGGATCATGGAAACTTTCACGGCGATCATGGACTCATTCATAAGGCTAGATGCTGGCCCTACGAGTGTATGTCACATATCCCGCTCGTCATAAGGTTGCCTGATGGTACTGGAAGGGGAAAGCGTATAGACGCCTTCGTGGACACGACTGATATCATGCCCACAATCCTGGATTTTCTTGAGATTAAGCTGCCGCCAGCCCGTACTTCCCATGAGATGCTGCATGGACATAGCCTACTGCCGCTAATACGCGGTGAAGTCGATAAGGTCAGAGACTGCGCTTATATGGGATGGTATAGGCGAGCCTGGGCGATTAGAGAGGGAGACTGGAAATACATAATATATAGCGGCCAGAACTTCGTCTTCACAGGGAAGACAAAACCGGAATTATTCAACTTAAGAAGGGACCCCAATGAACTCGAGAACGTCATTGATGAACACCGAGATTTAGCCGATCAATTAGAGCTAAAGCTTAGACGGTTCATAAGCGGATTGCCTCCAACCCTGCCAGCTCCACCGCCGAGGGGAGGACCAGCAATTTAAGAGACCATCCAAATGTTTATAGTCTAGAATCGATAGACTTGGCTTGGTGATCGAAAAATATGGAAAAGTTCAATATTTTCATCTTCTTGATTGACAGTCAAAAACCAGACAATCTACACTGCTACGGATATCATAAGGAGACCTCACCGAACATAGACAAAGTGGCGAAGGAAGGCGTAACATTCATGAACAACTTTACCTGCTGCGCTTGGACTCCCCCATCTCACGCCTCACTCTTCACTGGGAGATACTACTCTGGGCATCAAACAATATGTCTAGGCGGTGGGAAGACTCGGATGCCGGAGGACATACCGACTATGGCTGAGGCCCTAAACAGTCTAGGCTACGAGACAGCGGCCTTCTCTAATAACTTTTGGGTTAACAACGATGAAGGCGGAGTGTTAAGGGGATTCAAAGATTGCTTCTATCCATCGTTTCTAAGGAGACATGACAGGAAATATCGTGAGATCGAGATGAAACTCTTCGATGAGATGGATGAGCCTGAGAGAAGAGATTCAGGCTCTCTCCTAACGACGTATCTCGTCAAGGAATGGCTCAAAGATAGGATTGACAAGCCATTTATGATCTTCATAAACTTCATGGAGGTTCATCATCCATATCATCCACCTGAGCCGTTCAGAAGCAGATTTTACCCGCCTGGCGTTGACGATGAAGAGGCTAAGCGTGTACCACAGATGACCGGAGATGGGATATGGTCTAAGGGATTTCCAAAAACGCCCTATGAATGGCTGATTTTGCAGGCTCTTCTAGATGGAGAGACTGCTGTAGTAGATAATCGAATAGGCTTGATCCTCGAGTACTTAAAGGAAACGGGCATCTATGATAATACTATCATAGTGATAACCTCTGATCATGGAGATACGCTTTGGGAGCATCTAAAATGTCCCAGCCACTCCTCACTGTATGACTCCAACATTCACACACCTCTAATCGTAAAGGGGCCTGATGAATACTCGAAGGGCGAAAAGGTCGAAAATATAACGCAGATAGTAGATATATTCCCGACTATAGCGGAGATATTGAAGATAAGAGATTCAAGAATACTGAGAAGCATTCAGGGAACGAGCCTATCATCGGCTCTTACGGAGGAACCAAAGAGAACCTTCGCCATCGCCGAGATGAGAAATCCATTTGTCGGATGGATACCGGAATGCTGGTGCAAGGCGATAAGAACGATGAATTACAAGTATATTTGGTGCTCAAGCGAGGTTATATGGAGAATGGCCCCCGATAGTCCTCCGCATCCACAGATCAAATCCCCGCATGAAAAAGAGGAACTATTTAATCTTCAAGAGGACCCACTGGAACAGTACAATCTGATTAAATGCGAGGAGGCTCCCTTCGAGTTCTCAAGGGAGAAGATAGCGCAAACCGTCAAGTGTCTCAGGGAAAAATTAGAGGGGTTCCTTGAATCACTAGAGATCCCCCCAGTGAAGGTTCCCAAGGAGATATATAAGAAGATGAAAGCATGGGGTCAATACCAAGAGATTATTCCAATTTAGCAAATTATGTGCTATCAGCTTTAGACGTCCTTGAGGGATCGCCGAGATGAGAAGGAGAAACGTTATTTTAATACATATAGACACATTACGCTACGACCATCTGGGATGCTATGGATATAGACGTGCAACAAGCCCCAACATTGATCGAATAGCAGAGGAGGGAGTATTATTTACTAGGGCATACTCTACGGATGTCCCAACGATCCCATACTATACATCCATGTTCACTGGAATGCGTGGAACATCGACGGGAGTCGTAT
>QMXE01000158.1 GCA_003661975.1 Candidatus Bathyarchaeota archaeon | reverse complement strand
TATAAGCTCCTACCCAGGGAAGTTGAGGTTCCGCTAAACAGCTACTTGAATAGCCTCGTTAAGCGTGGATTGATTGGCTTCATTCTTCCAAAGGATCTTGAGGAGCGCCTGAAGAAGATGGAGAGTGGAGGATAGCGTGCAGAGATGATCCCTCAGGGGATCCTAGGCATCTCTATGTGAATCTCGATTCTACGGTGATGGGATTGGATGTCTCAGTTGTCATTCGAACGAGGGATATAGAGAGGCATCTTCTCGAATTGCTGAGTAGCCTGGCATCTCAGACTCTGAGGCCGTCAGAGATAATAGTCGTCAATAACTTCTCCTCTCAAAGGTCACTGAATGGCATGATGGATCTCTTGAGGTATGCGAAGCGGAGATTGCTAGGCGACATACAAGTTAAGATCGCCCTAATCCCGGATGGGGAGTTCTCTTATGCTTATTCTGCGAACCTCGGAGTTTGGGCTTCGAAGTCGGAACTCGTCTGTCTCACGAATGGTCATTGCCTCCCTATATCTGAGAGGTGGCTTGAAAGCGGAGCTATGCATTTCGCTGATCGGGATGTTGCCGGCGTATCCGGATATACTCTGCCGCATGATTATGGCTCAGTATGGGAAAAGCTAGGCTTTGACATCTGCTGGAGAAGGTTGAAGGAGAAGAGCGGAGCCTATATGAGGGATAATTTCTTCGCGACGACGAACTGCATCCTGAGAAGGTCATTATGGATGGAGTATCCATTCGATGAGAGGATGCCTGAGATCGTAGAGAATGCGGGGAGATTCGGCGGTGAAGATTATGATTGGGCCTTAGAGATGCTTGCAAGGGGCTATAGGCTAATCGTCGAGCCCAAATTTGATGTATATCACTCCCACAGGGACTCATTACTAAGGCTTGCATCAAAATATATGGCTTGGAGGAGGGTAAGGCGGAGCATAAGATCACTGAGGAGGCCGAGAAAGTCATATACGAAGTTGAGTAGATCCAATCCGATAATTCATAAACTGTAATTGCTGGCTGATTAGTGGCATTGGAAGGACTCGAGTATCCTGTCGAACAATCTTTCATGCTCTGTCCTTTCGATTCTCCTCTTGAGGATCACAGGTTTGCTTACGTGAGTGTTTAGGGCGGCGAAATACATCCTGTTCGTTTCTGGGCAATACCAGAAGGCAGCTGAGCATAATCCGGATGTTCTCGTGAAGAGTCCAGATGTCATCTCAGCCTGCTTTATTATGGCCTCATGCCCCATGATCTCGACTTTATCCTTAAATTTGAAGTTCACCTTTCGCTTCCTAAGGATCCTCGTGAAGTCCTTTAGGTATACGTTATCGAACCACTTTTCAGGGTTATTGTAGGTGTCCTTAAATCTAATGTTTGCTAGGGGAAAATAGCATACATAGATCATCCTTCCGAAGTCTTCAAGCATAGAGATCTTGCTCTCAGCCAGCTCGATATGTGATCTTCCGACGCTGAACTCGGCTGATCTTAAAAGGAAGGATTTTGGAGCTTCGAAGCGAACCTTCATTAGTGACCAAACGTTATCCCCATCCATGTGACACTTGATCGTTCCCATGAGCTGCTTAATTATGTTCCTTTCCCTCTCCCCATATGTTTTGAAGGCTAGGCGGACGGCTATTATCCTGTTGCTCTCGGGGCATTGCCAGACATAGTATCTCTCTTCAACCCCGTAATTTAGGAGCAGGTAGATGGCCTTGTGATCATTTATGATCGTGTCGCTTCTCTTAGTTGTAAACTTTAACTTCTTCTTTTTAACCTCCTTCTCTATTCGATCCGTGATTTGATCGACGATGGAGAGCAGAGGCATCTGCCTTTTAGGTATTGGATTCCAATAAAACTCTATTAATGAATCCTCGGATTCTATGATGAATGTTCCCTTATTCGCATCTCCACCCTGACGCGTGAGATGCATCTCCTCTGGAACCCTTATTAAGAAGCCGTTCCAGCCTATCTCCTCAAATTTCACCATGAATACCTTCCGGGCACACCTAATATATAGTAAATTCCTCTCCACAAAAAAAGATATCGCGGAGAAGACGGAATGTAAAAAGTGGCATCAAGCTCTTGTGCGCGGAGGAAACAATTATTTTTACTTATGAATCGCTATGAGTCGACTTTGTCTCGAAAGCCTAAGTTTTAATTATTCCGTTTTGATCTTGAGACTGATGGTTATGCAATTTGACTTTCCATGTGAGGTTATTAGGGAAGGAGAGGCTGTCCTAGCCGTTCCGAAGTTAAGTGCGTTCAAGAGGGAGCCTTGGGAGTATGCTCCATGCAAGGCTCCGGTATTCTATAATCCTGTTATGAGGCTGAATAGGGATATCGCCGTCATCGCTGTTCAGGTCTTTCAGGAGATGATTGGTAGGGGGATAGTAATTGCGGAGCCCCTTGCAGGCAGCGGCGTTAGGGGGATAAGATTCGCCTTGGAGGTGGATGGAGTTGAGCATGTCTACATGAATGATATTAATCCATTAGCCCATAAGATGGCCGATTATAACGTCGAGATGAATGGTCTGAGAGGTAGAGTTACAGTCGTAAATGAGGATGCAAACCTATTCCTGAGCAGACATTCGGCTCCAAATAAAAGATTTGACTTCATCGATTTAGATCCATTCGGCTCTCCAGTCTGTTTCCTCGACTCCGCAATAAGAGCATTGAAGGATGGAGGTCTCCTGGCGTTGACGGCGACTGATATGGCTCCGCTATGCGGCATTCATCCGAGGGTGGCGTTGAGGAAGTATGGAGGCCTGCCTCTCAGAACCGAGTATTGCCATGAGATAGCATTGAGGCTTCTAATAGGAGCCCTGGCGATGACAGCCGCGAAATACGAGACCGGCATCAAGATACTTTTCAGTCATAAAACGAACCATTACGTTAGGGCTTATGCACAGATAATTCGCGGAGCGGGGAATGCCGACAAGAGCATAAGGCAGATGGGATACATCCTGCATTGCTTCAGCTGCTTCTACAGGGAGACGGTTCAAGGCATAGCTCCACTCCTAAATGGTAAATGTAGCGAATGTGGCTCTCCCATGAAAGTCGCAGGTCCCCTCTGGCTTGGAAGACTATCTGATGCGGCGTTTTGCGAACGTATGGAAAATAAGGCTCTACTAAATAGGAGGCTCGATGCAAGAGCTAAGAGGATAATCTTACTCGTGAAGGCCGAGGCTGATGCGCCTGCAACATACTTTGTGATAGATAAGATAAGCGATAAGCTTGGCTTAACAGTTCCGTCGAGGGAGAGGGTTATGAAGAGACTTGTTCAGAAGGGCTTTAGAGTATGGCCGACGCATTTCCATCCATGTGGAATAAAGACCGATGCCCCGGCGAGCGTAGTAGTGGAATCCGTGAGGCAATTAGCACGCTAAGCCCCCTAATAGACCCTATTAACCTCAAGGCTCATATCCACGGCCCTAACCGAATGAGTCAAGAAGCCCAAAGAGATTACATCAGGCT
>QMXE01000157.1 GCA_003661975.1 Candidatus Bathyarchaeota archaeon | reverse complement strand
TTTTTGTTTAGGCTGGATTCAGTCCAGACTTAAGTTTGTGAATCTTCTTTCTATCCTAGAAAGAAGATTCACAAACTTAAGTCTGGACTGAATCCAGCCTAAACAAAAATTTAATAAAAATGCTGCAGCTAGGCCTGAGAGACTATGCAATGACTGTTGGAAGCTTCGTCGATCGGCTGTTAATTTCCGAGTGGAGCTTGAAGATCTCGGTCAGAGCGGTTATGTCGGCCTATTGAAGGCTGATGGAGATAATGTCGGCGTTCTCCTGGGTGGAGAAAGGTTTAGGGAGCTGGGTAAGGCTAATACTCCATCTCGGCTATCGACGCTCAGCTGGCTTATCAATGAGATCTGTGAGGAGAAGTTTGTGGGTATAATCGAGAATTTTGGCGGTAAATGCGTATATTCTGGTGGTGATGATCTGATGGCTCTTCTGCCAGGTGAGAGATCGTTTGATGCAACGAGATCTGTTTATGAAGAGTTTAGGAGATCAATGAATTATAAATGCACTATGTCGGCTGGTCTTGTGATATTCAGGAAGGAGCTTCCTCTTTATATTAGTTTGGAGGCGGCGTCTATTCTCCTTAGTAGAGCCAAGGATGCTGGTAAGGATAGGATTGCATTCATGTTTATTGGATCATCTGGAATCTCCTCATCTGATATTTGGGAGATTAAGCCTTTGAGGTGGAATGAGCTTAATGTTCTAATGGATATTGTTGATTTTATGCATCAAAGCGGCGTTTCTGTATCTCATTATAGGCGGGTTGCAGAGTTAGTGGTGCGGCATCCTGAGATGGCTGATGCCTATGTTAAGTATTTAATGGGACGCGGGATTATTGATTGGCGTGAGGGAGAAAGAATTTTGGATTATATTGGGAGCGGCCTGCTGAGACAGGCTTTTATGGTATACAACTTATTGGAGAGGAGGGTTGGAGGTGAGTGAGGAAGCATTAAAGGAGTTGGGTGAGGAATTAGCCAAGGCTGCCGTTGATTCGGAGATGAGTGCAAAGCAGCTGCAGACGATATATCAGCTTGTCAAGACGAAGCCATTAGCCTTTGTGGAGGCGCATCTCAAGAGACAGCTGAGCCGTGTTGATCTTGGAAAGGCAGGTTTCAGAAAGGCTCTGGATATCCTCATGGATTATCGAGCCGATAAGACTTCCCTAGAGAAGATAATGATGTATGCCGCTATGCTCTATGATGATGTCCGAAGGAAGTCTGAGATAGATTTAGAAGTCGCAGCTGAGCCAATAGTTAAGCGAATACTAAGCCAGCGGGGATGGGGCTATAGGGGATTGAAGATCGATCTTTCAGGAGGCATATGCAGAATCGAGGTTAAGACCGCGCATTTCCGTGGTCATCCCGGACAACTCGCTAGAGAGATAAAGCTTGGACTTAGTAGGGATAAGAGATTTTCAGGGTTAAACCTGAATGTCCGGATTAAATGAAGGGAGGTGAGAAAGAATGTTTGAGAGGCTGCGTGAGAGGCTCATAATATCCGGGACGCTGGAGGCCGTAACTCCGCTGCACATAGGCTCCGGAAAACCTGAGCTAGAGATCGGTGAGGTTGATATGCCGATACTCAGAACGCCGGATGGACAGCCATACGTTCCAGGGTCGTCTTTGAAGGGAAGGGTGAGAGCTGAGGCTGAGCGTATTGCACGTGAAATGGGCATGGAGGTCTGCAATCCGCCTGATGTCAAGGAAATGTGCGGAACAAAGAAGAAGAGTCCGGATGAGTTCTGCATCTGCTGCAGGATCTTCGGCACTGCAGGTGATGTTTCAGTTGCGAGTAAAGTTAAGTTCAGGGACGCCTATCCCCTAGAAGAGGTCAAATCGATACTTGAAAGAACCGGCATAGCCATCGATCGGAAGAAGGGAACGGTTGCGAAGGGTGCATTATACACTATTGAGGCGGTTCCTGCCGGAACGAAGTTTGGCTTGGAGATCGTCGCTGACAATCTATCCGATGATGAGCTTAAACTCTTATTTGCTGCCTTAAAGTCCGTTGAGGATTCTGCGTTGGGAGGCTCTTCCAGCAGGGGGTTCGGGAAGGTTAAGATCAGCATATCTGAGGTCTGCAGGCGGACTGCTGGCTACTATCTCGGCGAGGAGGAAGAGCAGAGGTTCAGGGGTGAAGATCTTAAGAGGTGGCTGAGGGAGAAGGGCATCTCAGATGAGTGTATTCTGCATTAGGATCAGCGGCGCTCTGGTGGCTTTATCTCCGCTTCATATAGGCTCAATTAGGCGTGTAGGAGTAATAAAGAAGACCTACCCGTTTATTCCAGGGTCTATTCTGAGGGGAGCCGTTGGAGTTTCGCTGATGAGGCTGGTCTGTAAGCTTGACAAGCCGCTTGTCAATCATGAGGAGTGTAGATACTTCGATGACTGCATTTACGCTCAGCTCTTCGGCGAGGAGCATGGAAGAGCATCAAAGATATTCTTTAGGTTCTCCTATCCATATCATTTAGGATGCGGAGGGGTCTTCCAACCGTCCCCAACAAACCTTTATAGATGTCAGAATCCGCAGTGTAGAAAGACTTACATTTCATTTATTCCTCCAGAAAAATGCGATGTTCAAGGCTGCGGCGGTTCAGTTAAGCCTTACAGGGGCTATGTCTGTGATAGATGCGGAATGCTTAATTCTGATCCCGTTAAGATCGGCCGATTAACCTTAACTGCAATTGATAGGCGTAATTGCTCGGCGGCGCAGATCATCTCAGACGGAGAAGTCGCTGGAACTCTACATACGATTGAGGTTATAGAGAAGGGGAGCAGATTCCACTTTGAGATCCTCATACATCCAAGCATGAGTGAAGCGGTTGGTCTTGTCAGAAATGTTCTGGAGAAGATGCTTCCAGACGAGGGGATTGGAGGCTCCAAATCTCGGGGGTTAGGGAAGGTCTCGATTGAGGATCTGAATATTGAACGTTTACCCATCAGCGTTTTAGAGAAGAGAGCAGATTCCATCGACGAGTCAGACTTTAACATTAGGCTTTTGTCGCCTATGATCCTAGATGGTAAGAGTCTAGAGCCGAATACTCTGCTTGAGGGGGCGAGAAGAGCCTATTCATGGGCATTCCACACTGGCAAGCCGAGCCTCCCAGAAATAGAAAGGTTGCACATGTCAGTTAGAACTGAGATGTTTAGCGGATGGTCGCTGAAGTCTCAGAGGAGGAGAAGGCTTATGCCAGCCCTATCAGCCGGTTCAGTCTTCCATTTCGGAGCGTCTGAACGTAGCCGTGAACTACGCTTGGCATTGGCGGCTCTCGAATACTATGCGATAGGCAGTAATAAACCTCATGGATTTGGACAAGTCAAAATTGAACATGAGGGAGCGTGAAAGCATGTAGTCTGAAACCAAAATCGTTAAGGATGGGTTAGCTTGGAGAATCGACATTTCGTAGCATCCCCGGATGGATTCTTCCAAGCTAACGACGCAGGAAAATCCGGGGATCAGAGAGCAATGGGGAGTCATTCGATTATCTTTATAAAGGCCTAAAC
>QMXE01000156.1 GCA_003661975.1 Candidatus Bathyarchaeota archaeon | reverse complement strand
GCACATTTCCTAATCAAAAACTTAGGCCCCCTACTTGGCAGAAATAAGCTCAGCATCTTCTTAAGATTCCCATTCCGAATAGTGGATCTCAACTACGAGCTCACATTGAGGGCCTTGGATCTTCTAGCAAAGTATTCACATCTGGGTATAGGAGGTCGAGATGCAACAATCTTGGCAACGGCGGAAACCCTCAATATAAACGAAATAATGACGCATGATGAAGCATTCAAGAGAATAGAGTGGCTTAGGACGATAGATCCAGTATCAAAAAGATAGGCCTTCGCATCCTTAAAGGAATTTTTCACGAGTTATGCGCATTAACAGCGAGTCAAGCTTTGAGGTTGAATCTGAAGGGGTCGGAAGGGATGATCGTCAACGCGTAGGCAGAGGCTCGAAGTGATGCTGGCGGTGGGGCGGAGGAGAGAGCTGAGGTGAGGGTCTGCCCCGTCTGCGGGAGGCCCTGGAAGAGGCGGAGTATGAGAGGTTGAGGCGGAGGTTCTTCCGGTTCAGCTGCCTCTTCGATCAATGATTGCCTAGCCGAAGCCCAGCGTTATTCTCATCAGGAGGCTTGCTATCTGGTTTGAGAATGATATTCCAAGCGCGGCTATGGCCAGGTTTACGGTTATCCATAGCGTGTTTTTGGCTGTTAGGTCCACAGCCTTCGTCGACAGCAGCGCCACACATATGCTGGATACTATGACGAGCAGGTATGCCAGGTCCATTAGTGTCTTCGGCACATGCGCTATCTCGCCTAGTATTCCCGCCTCCGCTGCCGGCATGAGTGTTGCTGAGAAGACCGTTAAGAGCGTGAACATGAGTGCGGTGACGAAGCTGAGTCCTATGGGCGTGAATAGGCTTAGGAGCTGATAGAGCCTCATGCTCGACTTCGTCTCCCTCTTAACCCTTGTTATCTGGTTTATGAAGTTTGTGAGTATCTCTAGGCAGCGGGCTGTTCCTCCTCCCGACTCGACTATCTGGGCTAGTAGGAAGAAGGTCATTCGGACGAGCCAGCTTCTGCTTGGAACTTCAACCTCGCTTAGTCGAACTCCCAGGTCGACTTGCCTTGCGACGACGCTGAGAACAGCGTCGAAGACGGGATTGTAGGTGTTCTCCTCGCTAACCTTCACTATGGCCCTGCTTATGTCGTATCCCATCTTCTTAAACTCCGTTATGTCCCTTAGGAATTGTGGGAGGGCCTTCTCCATTGCGGCTATCTCACGGCTCTGCATGAGGACCGCGCTTCCGTAGATCGCTGAGGCTGCCGATAGGGAGGTTGCGATGCAGAGCCATACCGGCGCCTTGAGGAGAAAAGCGGCTGCGAAGGCTAATGCGCCGGCCGCACCGCTCAATCTGAGGTCCCCGCCTATAATATTGTAGGTTTTGGGCTGCATTGAATGTGTTAGTCCGAAGACGACGCTAGTTATCAGCGGCAGGACGACGGATAGGACTATGCTCGTCATGGTTATTGACTGGCTTGGAAATATGAATGCGCTCATGAGTATCATCATTGGGAAGACGAATAGTAGGCTTATCGTTGTCTCGCCTATATCGGTTGTCCTCTCCCCATACCTCCTCCATCTGAAGCTCATGTCCTTGAAGTAGTCGTCTGCCTTCGCCTCCAGATACGAGGCTACGTCTCCTCCGCTTCTATACTCGCTCGTGTAGCCAAGCAGTAGGGTGCGCATCTTCTCGTTCGGATGTATCCTCCCAATCTCCTCCATCGATTCTATTGGGCTTCTGAAGAAGAAGTCAACGTTACGCTTTATCATCAAGGCGTCCTTCTCTATTTCCTTGAATATGCCGCGGCCTATAATGCTCAAGAAACTATTGTATAGGCTTATGCCGACCGTCTGGAGTATGCTCGCGTAGACCGTGAAGAATGGAGCTTCATCTTCCAGTGCACGTCTCCTGTCGCCGACGGCGCTCTTCAATTTCAGCTTCGGATAGAAAAGCGGAATGGCGGGCGTGGCCATCACTGCCAGAAAGGCGGGGTGGACGAGGAGCGCCAGGGCTATGCCGGCCGGCACGGAGATGAAGAATGCTATCAACGCGTAGAAGAGGTATCTTGCGGCGAACCTGTATGGGCTGACGATTTCGCCGGCCTCCAGAACGTCGCCTGAAAGGTCCACGCTCATCTTCTGCGCTAATGATCGGAGCCGCTTCTGCTTCGAGACGAAGCTGACGGCGACTTCCGCTGCGATGGGCTTGACCCTTGGCTTCGCAGGTCTGACGATTCTGGGCCTTGAGATTCTTCTCCTAACCTCTGGTGGAAGCGCCCTTCTCAGCTCAGGCTGGGCAGTGGCGATGTATATTGACAGGAAGATTATGAATGAGACGGATAAGCCCAGAAGAATTGAGGCTAAGAGCCTGCTGTACGCCGCCTGTAGGGGAGATGGAAATGCCTCCTCCGGCAGCTGAAAGACAATGTGGAATAGAACGGGGCAGAGAATCGCCGCCACTGCAACATCAACATAGTATATTATGCTTCTCCAGTTCACCCTCAAATCTTCCCCTTCCTCCTCATAACGTAGAATCTCCTAATCGCCTCTGAGAATTCCGAGTAGCTGAGCTTGTTCTCGTCAACGATCTTTTTGAGGTACTCCGCCCTCTTCCTGAGCTCCTCCGCTAGCTCCTCCTCGGTCCAGCCGGTAAGCCTCATGACGGTCTTGAGGCGGTGGCTCCTCCTGACAACTTCAAACGCATCTGCGGGTTCAAAAGTGTCCGTTCGCGCGTCCCAAGTGAAGACGCGCTCCAGCTCAAGCCTGTCCTCTCCAGGCACGACCTCGACGACCTCGAGGACGCGCCTGATAACCTTCCCATGCTCGTCCTTGGTTCTAGTGAGCTGAACGAAACACCAGATCAGCATTAATCCGCCTTCACTCACGTTCATCGGCGGGCTTCTCATACGGACAAGAGCCGCCTCTGGACTCTCACTATGGAATGTGCATAGGCATCCGTGTCCAAGTGCCGCCGCCTGGATCAGCGCCCTTATCTCTTCGCCTCGGACCTCGCCGATAACGATGTAGTCAGGCCTGTAACGCAGCGAAAGCTTAACCAGATCCATAAGGTCAACGTCGAATTTTGATTCTGTGATGCTGTAGCTCATACGGGACTTGAAGCGTTGCCAGCTCTTATGTTGAATCCTAAGCTCGGGCGTGTCCTCGATCGTTGCGATCTTAAGGTTTGGATCTATCATTGTGAGTATCGTATTCGCGGTCACGGTCTTTCCCGTTCCCATTGCTCCGAGAATCATTATGAAGCCCCGGTATTCTGCGATTATCCACAGATATGAAGCCATTAGAGGTGATAGAGTTCCAAACTTCAATAGATGAGCCATGCTGAGCGGCGATTCCGGGAATTTCCTGATACAGAATGTACTCCCTGGAAGCGTGACTTCGCCTGCAAACGTCATTGCGAGTCTATGCCCCTCCCTTGACATGGCGTCTGTGAATGGAATTGCCGTTGTGACGCTTTTGCCGACTCGCTGAGCCATTCTCTGAACG
>QMXE01000155.1 GCA_003661975.1 Candidatus Bathyarchaeota archaeon | reverse complement strand
GAGATGTGTATGGCCGCGGGGGCGTTCCTAACCTCTTGGAGGTATAGAATTCTCCTGTCGATGCTCCCCTGCCGCTCGTAGAATGCTTCGGTCACCCGCGTGAATTCCTCAACTAGGTTAATGAGCCTGAAGGGAGCTAGGAATGCCTCAGCGAGGTTGGATTTCCCAGCGCTGTTCGCCGCCTCTAGTAGCGCCCCCCAAATCCTCTCCTTCGAGTTTCTAAGTTTGATCGTCAGCATAGCCAAGCCCATCAACTTCACATTTTCATCTTCACCCACTACGGTTGGAAATAGGTTCCGAAACTCGTCTAGATCCTCTGGCCACCACTCCGAAAGAGCCAGCGTTTTTAGCTTCCACGCCTCCGCGGGACTTGGAAGGTTTAAGCTTTCCTTGATTGTTTCCGGATTCTTCAAACCTAAAATGTCGTCCATGATTGTGACCGACTTGTTGTTCCAGCTCAAGACCCAGCCTTTCTGCGTGAGCTTAATGGAGGGTCGGTCGTGAGAAACTTTAAAGCCTCCATCGTCGACGTTTGAGTTGGGGGCAGGGTCAGTCATGATCCCTCACCAGTGATGAGGCTACTATCGCTGGGATCAAGGCCACTAGTGCGGCGACCCTGGCGGTCCTGCCCCCTAACCCCGCTATCTGCATTTGATCATCACCTCTTTGGTTTTTTTACTTGGATCTCGACAGGTCTTAAAATGATGGCACCGTCCTCTAATGTCGCCATTAGGACCGCTCCTCTGTCTAGATGCAATCTTCGGCAGAACTCTCTGGGCAGGTAGACATACTTCATTATCTGATTTGTCTGGACTCTCACAAGCTTCAGCAACCTTTGACTACTCATGGTGACTATTTTGACCACAACCTTTATATCTTTAACGATACGGATCGTATCGTATATGAGTAAGGTAAATAAGTTGCTCATAAAGATGGTTTTGTGATAGGGCATGGTCGAGTACAAACGCGGTCATTTTACAATTCTAAAAGCCATAGCAGAGAAAGGGGGCTTAACGAATGAAGATATAAAGAAGGTTGTGGGGAATAGGAACCTCGCGGTTCAGTATCGCAGAAAGCTTGTTGAGGATGGTTTGATTTACAGGGATGAGGACGGTATTTACCGTCTAACGGCTTCTTCATGGAGAATGCTCTATCTCTATAATGTCTCCAAGTTGATAGAAGACGCTGTTAAAAGAGGCAACAGAGAGTTTTCTGAAGTGCTTGAAAGTGGAGATATCATGGTTTTCGAAGACGGCGCACCTAGGTTCAGATATGAGGACGGTAGCATATACTTCGGAAAGCTTTCAGAAGAGGTCGAAAAATGGCTTTATCAGCGCCCTCATGATTATTTAGAACGCATTACCCCACTCCACGCGCTCGCCTTCGGCGAAATCAGCAGAGCTGCAGCTCTGTTAAGGAGGAAGATCATGGAATTCCGAGAAAACATGGTGCTCGCCACTCTGCCAGAGGAGAAACGTAAATCGATAACGCAATATCGAAAAGATCTGAGAAGCTTTTTGGAGTTGTGTTCAGCGATTTTAGTCAGAAGGCTTAAGAAAATGATAAAGAAGCTATTTGAAAAGCTTTCAAAGAAAGAGCTTGAAACGCTCACTTTAGCTTTGGAAGAAGGCATTACCTATTATCACGAAGATCTGCTAATAAGGGATAGGCGATCTCTGATTACGACATTGAAAGATCTTTACGAGAAATGTATCCCGTATGCTAATAGAAACGAGAAGGCTAAGCTCACTAGGCTTTACCGTAGGCTCGTGGAACACAAACCAATAGACGCGTTCGTGAAGTTTTTAGGCGAGGTAAATTCACTACCAAGAATGGTCTACATAATCCCTATAGGATTCAAAGGGTACCTCCTAAAGTTTGGGAAGTTGGCAAAAGAAATGGCTAAGAAAACAGGAGATAAGAGGCTCTTCACGAAGTTCTATGAAGATATTTTACCATATGTCAACATGGAGAAGATTCTTACACCGCTGTTAATTCATGGAATTGAAGAGCCGACCTCATCAATAATCGTTAGAAAAATGTTGGCTTTAAGAACGAAACCCTAACAGAAGACCTAAACTAAGAACTCTTAAAACTCCTAAAGCCACCTTCCTAAGAGCTATATACCTACTTCATCCTTTAGCTTTTACGCCTCGATCTTAAAGCCAAGTGCTCGGCAACTCCCTATTGGGAGATGAGCAGAAAGCATAGAGAAGGAAAATGGATAGCCATAGTAGCTGGCTTGTTCCTAGCTCTCGCCTTAGCATACGTAGCAGGTGTTTTCCCCTTCAGCTTGATAAGGCCGTCGATAACTTGGGTAAGACCTGTCAAACTTCACGTCGGCGAAGTTGACTACTCCGACGTATGGATTGTCTGCGGCCCCGTATCGGGGACAGCGGTAAGCCTCTCCTGCCCAAGCCAGATAAACTCAGATGTATACTTCACCGGCTACTCGAAGCCTTTCATGGTAGTTGCGGCGGATGGGGGAGGTGGTAGTAGCGGCGGCGGGTCCGGGTCAACGCCTTTAGGTATCGCCCAATACAAGTATGAGGAGACAAGCGACTCCTGGTTCTGGATGGTTGACCTATCCGATGAGACCAGCTGCACTCCCAACGTCGGCATAGCGTTCAGAAAAATCTCCGAGACCCAACCCGACCCAGTTACGGGGATTATGAGCGTGACCTTCGACTACGAGATTCTCCTCACATGCGACCCTTGGGCCAGTGGCATGATCGCTTCACCCGAATGCGGCGCCAAGCTGAAGAACAGCTACTTCGAGATCCTAATAGACTCGCCATACTATGTCCACAAGGTCTTCATAGATGGCGTTGAGAAAACCTACTACTATGACACAAGCGGGAACACCAAGCTAATCATACCAATACCCCACGACATCCCTGAGACAAATCCAACTACGCCGAAGGTCTGGATAGGTCCGCTCCCTATCTGGGCTACGAATGGAAAGAGCTTCAAACATCGAATGAGTATCCAAGTTGAGACGGGAATCGTCCAAGAAACCGCCGAGACTACCATAACCCCCTCAGAGGAATGGAGGATCGGACCAACGGGCTTGACAACCGTTGAGGGATGGGAGACGCCTTGGACTCCTCCGACCGTTGTTTACACGGTGCCTGTTCCGACCACGACGACGGAAGTGGTAACCGATTTCCGAGTTGTCACGGAGACTGTGTATGTAACGACCCAATACGGCGGCCAGACAGTGACTGTCACGTCATATATTCCAGGGGGAACCACCGTCTACGATACGGCGACGTTCACCCTCCCGATAGTCGTCACGAAGAAGACCACGGCCACCTTAACCGCTCCAACCACCATAACAAAAGTCGTGACAAAGACGGTTACCCAACCTTGGAAGATAGATGAGAAGACGCTCAACATAATCCTAGGAGGCCTAATTTTCTTCGGGATGATAGCCGCCATAATAGCGCCGATACTCTGGCTCGCTAAAACCAAATCTAGGGGAAGCCGACGCGGCAGGCGGAGGCG
>QMXE01000154.1 GCA_003661975.1 Candidatus Bathyarchaeota archaeon | reverse complement strand
CCTATCACCGGAATGCTGAGCTCCACGTTCATGAGCGAAAGGGCGGCGAGCGTATCCACGAAGTTCGATGCGAGCGCGAGCAGAATCGCGGCGCAGGGAAGCGGGGAGCGGAAGAGGAAGAAAATTACGCAAACGATTAATACCGAGGTGCACAGCAGCGCTATCTTCGACTGTTCCCAAAAAACCCTACCGAGCACGGGCTCTATTCTACCGATTTCTATTTCGCTTTCGTTGAACTCCGCGAAACGTTTCGCTACGCTGAGTATCTGCGTTTCGTTCAGCGAAGAACTCTGGATTATTATCGCTCGTTGATTACCCGCTATCTCGCGCACCACAGCACCCGGAAGCCGGGAGGAGATTTCCGTTATGTTTACGCGCTGTTTTAGCGGTATCGTTACCGTTATACCGCCTGTGAGTTCCACACCCCGACGAAGCACCTCTCCTGTTGTAAGAAGGTTATTGGTGATTATTCCTGTAGAAATTATCAGAAGAGCAATCGGAAGAAAAATTATTTTATACCATTCCATTTATTTATCACCAAACCCATTTTTATAAGGGGTGTGTGAATTTTTATATTTTGTTTCGTCAGCCGAAAGAAAGAAAAACAACATTTTTATTATTTCAACGTTTAAAAACTTTAGTTTTAACAATTATTCAATGGTGATAATATGGCGAGCATACTTCACGTGAAGCACGAAGTGATGGATGCTCTGAAGACGATAGGGTTGAATCTCTATGAGAGAAAGTTATGGGTCGCTTTGCTTTCTAAGGGTATTGCAACCGTGGGTGAATTGGCGGATTTAAGCAACGTTCCGAGGTCGCGGTGTTACGATGTGCTCGAAAGTCTTGCGGATAAGGGCTTCGTTATAATCCAGCCTTCGAAACCCATGCGCTACGTTGCAATAAAACCGAAAGAGGCGCTCGAAAGGGCGAAACGCAGGCTCTATCAAAAAACGGACGAAATGATAAAGCGCATCGAAAACCTGCAAAAAAGCGAGATGATTAAAGAATTGGAAAATATATACAGCGAAGGCATACGTGTTACCAAACCGGAGGAATTTTCCGGCGCGCTGCGCGGAAGGGAATCGTTCTACGAGCATTTAGAAGAGCTGTTGAACAAAACGAAGCGCAGTATTTCGCTGCTAACGACCGAGCAGGGATTGATAGACATTTATCAAAGGTACAGCAGGTTGCTGCAGCGCGCGGCGAAGAACGGTGTTAACATAAGGATTTTGGCTCCCGTAACCGAGCGCACCGCGGAGATAGCGAAGGAGTTTTCCAAATTTGCGAAAATAAAGGATATAAGGGGTCTTCAGAAGACCCAACCGATTTCGCGCGCGTGCAGTATCGACGGCAAGCACTTTCTGATAAGTTTGACTAACGATGAAAAAACGAAGCCGAGCGAGGACGTGGGTTTCTGGACGAGCAGCGAGCATGCGGCGAGCGAGTTTTTCGAGCCCATATTCGAACTGCTGTGGAAGCACGGTAAGAGCGTGTAGACTTATTTCTTAAACGCTCGAAGTGATGAGAGTGGTCAACCGTAGAGAAATTTGTAGCGAGGTGGAGGAGCATGCATTACGCTTCCTTAGAAGTATAAGTAAAAAAGATGAGGTTATCGTTGTTTTTCACAACGACGGCGACGGAATATGCTCGTGCGCGCTCATGAAGCACTTTCTCAAGACTCACGCAGGAATAGATGCGCATATAATTTCGCAGCCCATGCCTCCCAAGCGAACGCTCTCGCAGAGAATAAAACTCTCGCTGCCCACGAAGATTATATTTCTCGACCTCGGAATAGACCAGAAGAAGAAGATAATAAAAAACCTCGAAATGGATTGCGAGATATTGATTATAGACCACCACGAAATTTCGTGCAACCTCAACTCGAAGCGCACGGTGCACTATAATCCGCTGTTCTGCAGCAGGGTCTATCAGGCGGCGAGCTATCTCGTGTACAAATTGTGCTCCAGGATAATCGACATGAAGGAGCGCATGTGGGTGGCGCTCACAGGTATAATAAGCGATTACAACATCGAGGATGTGAGGGAATTCATCAACCGCGCGGCAAAGAGATACTCGAATATAATAAAACCCAACCCTTCGAGGGAGGAGCTGTTCAATTCGGAATTCGGTCGGGCAACCGAAATGATAAACGCGGCGAAGGCTGCGAGAATTTCGTGCGAGGAGATAGTGCGCATAATAGAAAGCGCGCGAACCCTGCGCGAGCTGCTCGAAAACGAGGAACTCGCGCGGGCATACGAAAGGGTGCAGAACGAAATAGAGCGCGTGTTCGTGGAGGTAAGAAGCAAGGCGCTTTCGAGTCGGAAAATAATACTTTACGAACTTCAATCGAAATTGGGAATACGGAGCCAGATATCAACGAAGCTCAGCACAGAGTTTCCCGATAAAATAATTCTCGTGTACGAACGCTCGAGGAACAAAATTAAGATAAGCGCGAGGACGCAGCTCAACGTGAATCTGCTCTCGCTCATGAAGCACGTGCTGAGCGATGTGCATGCAACGTTCGGCGGACACGAGCACGCGTGCGGCATAGAAATAAAACGCGAAGATTTCGATTACTTCAAGCAGAAACTGCTCGAAATAGAATCGAGGATTTGAAAGGGAAGTTTTTACTTGAATATCACCAGATGAAAAGACAATCTCCAAATTAAATTACTTAGACGGTTCATTAATATTCCGAGAAACTTATTGGAGAAATATATCGCCGTTAGTGGGCGCACCGATAATAAACCCGAAACGCTACAGATTTTTTATCTCCGTTTCTATTATCCCATTTTTTACCGCGTGTCTCAGCGCGTTTTTCAGAAGCGCGACGCTTTTTACGTGAGCGTCGCAGAGATAGATGTTCGTTATATCAACCCTACCCCTGCTTAACGTGTAGGAATACACCGTAACGATTTTCGTCGGCGCGTTTTCGCACGCTTTGGAGTTGCATCTTTCCTTAAATTTTCCTATGTCGTAGAGCTGCGATATGATTTTCGTTATCGCGGTTTCCACGCAGCATCACCGCGAAGCGCCCCGGGCAGGATTTCCGCTGCTCTCGAACCTGCGACCTTGCGGTTAACAGCCGCACGCTCTTTGTAGCGGTTGTACCGCACCTACTGAGCTACCGGGGCGTGATAATCAGATTTAGTTACATAAATCTTAATAAATTATTAAAACCCTCATATTAAGTTTATTTACAGCCGGGGCGGTAGCTCAACCCGGGAGAGCGCGCGGCTGAAGACCGCGGTGTTGTGGGTTCAAATCCCACCCGCCCCATGGTAGAGATGAAAACACACCTGAGTCTTCTGATTATAGGTGTAGTATTAATATGGATATTAATGATAGCTCTCATAGAAGCTTTACCAAAATGTAGCATATCCTATACACACCCTCCCTTTATTACTAAAAATTGTGAATGTAGAGGAATAGAAATACCATACAATAAACTCGTATATTTACTTGGTAGAGGAGTGATACTTGGTACTAACATTAAGAAGTGTCTGGGTATATGTAACACTGATAATTGTAAATGTTTTATAGCATATTCTTGGG
>QMXE01000153.1 GCA_003661975.1 Candidatus Bathyarchaeota archaeon | reverse complement strand
GATATGTGAAAGTTCAATGCTTGTAGCGAATATGTCATGTTTGAGTTTTCCCTTACAAGCCAAGTTTTTCTTTGGAGATACTCGTCTACGAGCTCCCTTATTTGCGCATGCAACGCCCTATAGAGTATGTATGCCTTTGCAGTCTTGTAATGTCCATTCTCAACCAGAACCTTCTCAACTGTATCCTGAACCTGCTCAACCGTTGGGATCTCTCCGGGCTTCAATTGCTTCTCTAATAATTGAACAACTTGATCCGCAAGTTCCTCGGCTCTTTTTCTATCTTTTCCTCCAACTTCCTGAGCAGCCTTCCAGATGGCCTCAACTATCTTATTCTTATCGAAATCTACTATTCTCCCATCTCGCTTCCTTATCTTCTCTATCATATTAAACCGCTTCTTATCTCCTTAGTTTTCCTCTCAAGATATATGAGCATAGAATTATGTAAATCTGATCTTTACGGTTGATTCCGGCTTTTTGCAGAGTTATTAGTCTCAAGCTCGGTTAGGACGCCCTTGTGCATTATTCTTCAGGTATAACCTTGAATTCGCAGAATTTATCTCCGGTGGCGATGCATCTCGTCTCGACAACGGTCACGCTTAAGTTAAAGAGCCTCCGGATGATTCCCTCCGTGAATCCGGATAGAAAGTAGCAGCAGGGCCTATTTGACTTTATGCCTCTACATTCCGGGCAATTGTAAATTCTGGCTATGTATCCACCATTTATGAGTTCCTGCTCCATCCTAGAGTCTGCGGGAGCCAGAAGCCTATTAGATACATCGGCCACTATCTTTCTCCAATCTGCAATCTTGGATGATAGTTTTATAATGCTCTCGACTCCGCGGGGAAGCCGCATCTTCCTCGCGGCTATCGTCCCTGCCCTACGGGAGAATACTACATGAGCATCTCCAAAGATCTTCATGTTTATTCTTCTAAGCCTTGTTATGTTCTCTAAGGGTATAACTTCATTGGGATCCGGAGGCTTATCCAGCTCTAATAGATTTAGCATTCCAGCCTCTCTTAACACAACTTTCGTGGCATTCTCACCGATTATATCGACCATAGCCCTGACAACAAAGTATAAGATTATTTTGTTCGCGAGGGGCTGTGAGGATTTAACGCTCATATTCGCTCACAGAATCTCCCTTAACGTTTTAATTTTAATGTCGCTTAGTCCTTAAAATCTTTAATTTCTACTCTGATTGATAAGACGTGTAATTTTGATCGGCAAGTCCTCTTAGAAATCCTAGTAGCGTTGGCAGGCTCATTGATGCTGGAGCTCCAAGCCTGAAGGATCGTATTAGATTATATCTTCTGTTGGCCTTGCATAGTGGAAGACCGTCAATCCTATACGTCGAGACTATATCGACCATCATATCTCCAATATGAAATAGCGAAGCCGCATGGGTCTTCCTTAGGCATATCTCCAGCTGCCCTCTCCTCGTGATCTCCTCCTCTCTGCTCACCACGAGATCGAATAGATCCTTTAATCTAAGATTCTCCAGCGCTAACTCCGCAGCTCTCCTCGACTGCTTCGTCACTAAGCAGACCTTCATTCCCAAATCCTTTAGCTTAGGAATTAGACTCTCAACTTGCACTGTGAGATCGTTTGGCCTAAGTTTCTCTGCAGCCTCGATCTCAAACTTCTCTATCAGCTTTGATGCTTCCCAGTAGTCCTTCTGATCCTTGAATCTAAGTCTGTATAGGCTCATCATGATGCCGCTCCATCCACACATAAGCCCATGCTGGATAAGTAGATGTTTAACCATTATCCAATCAACCCCGAGATCCACTAATGTTCCATCCAAGTCTAGGCTTAGCGTAAGATTTCCCTCTCTGATCCTCCTCCTTGCTTCTCGTAGCCACCAGTAGATCTTGGGCAGATCCTTAGCCCATAATCTCAGGGCTCTAATCCTCTCAACCCTGAGTCTTCTTAGGGCAACGAGTAAGTGCACAAGCAGTCTGGATGGATCCGTCAAATCAACATCCGTCATGCGCAAGTTTTTAATAGTATACTTGAGCATGAAAAGCCATGTCTGCGGATCCTTAACGAGATACCTCATGGAGTCTAGAAACCATGCGTAGCATCCCTTCTCCCTCGTGTTTAGTGTTCTGGAGAATCTCTCCGCGGCTTCTTCTCCCTCAAGGTAATATTTGGCTAAGGCTGCTGGGAAATGGTATCCCAACGATACCGGTAGGTCTATGCTTCCCCAAAATTTCGGGTTTATCTCCATCACGTAATAGTCTCCGCTCTCGCTCTCCCTTCTAAACTCAACCATTATAGGGCCCGTCCACTCCAGATGCTCCACTACCCTTCTGCCTAAGGATGCAAGCTCGGGATCATAGAACTTGCATGCCATCATACTCGGCCCGCCGATTGGATCCAGCTCTACAGCTCTCCTATGCATGAACTCCAAGCATGGTCTTCCATTCACGGCTACAGCATAATATCCATGCCCATCGCCTGTAATGAATTCCTGAATTATGCATGGAACTCGCTTCTTAACTATCTGTAGCGCTAGGTCACGTGATGGAATGTATTCCGGCTTAGATGCGTCGCCGATTCCCTTTATAACGAATGGCGTCTCCAGCAGGCTGATTCCATCTATGTCATTCTCATTCTCTATCTTGATGGTTCTCGGGTATGTCAGGCCGAGCCTTGATATGAGATCCGCCAATCCCGCTTTATCCGAGACTTCAGCTACGGCCTTATATGGTGGTGAGGCTACCTTTGCGACTCCGTCGAAGAGATCGAGATGCCTCGATACGGCCACGACATCTACGAAATCCACTGGAATGAGCAGATCCGCCTTCGACATCAGAACCGAGCGTAAAATATAATCTACATACTCCTCGCTTTCTCTATCGACATTTACAAATATCGCCTTATCGAAGAGCCTCGAATACATGAATGGATGCTTCCGGTGGAAAAGCGCTGCGACCCTATATCCGGCTGTTCTGAGGGATCTAGCTATAGCCAAAGATTTACGTGAAGCCCCGCTGGCTATGAGAATTGTATGCATGCCTATTCATAACCTCAAGTGTTCAGCCTCTCGAGATAGGAGATAAAATCTCCTGATTAAATATTAATTTCGGCCAGATGAAATTTTGAGAGGGCAACTCTCCAGATTCCCTCATCCCTATCCATCACGGAATAGTAGAGGCATACCTCTTCATCATCATTCAATACTGGACTTGGAGTATCAAGTGCCAATTGGCTCTTGGCGGATGGCATGATACTGGCTCTCTCCTTCTCCCCATCTATGAGAATCCCCTTTAGTGCCGACTTAAAGTATGGCGATTCAGACCTCATAAGTCCGATATACTGCCTATATGGGAAGCCTATAGAATAGGTTGAGGCTGCGGGAAACATATAGTAATGCTCTCCCACCTTTAAGCATCCTGGACAGAAGAGAGACTCGTTCCATTCCCCAAGAGAGCCATTTAAATGTATGAGGGGATTCCCCTCGTATCTGTAGACCTCAATCGACCATTTAGACAACCCTCTAATTTTGATTTTGGCTATCCCTATTCTACGGCGAACATACCTGTATCGATCCTTCCTTGAGATCGCCCCTATTCCCCTCCTAAGCGCTAATCGCATCATATTCAGATAT
>QMXE01000152.1 GCA_003661975.1 Candidatus Bathyarchaeota archaeon | reverse complement strand
GAAGACGTGATAATCTCACTCCACTACATCTAAATATGGATCCAGGGATCTAATGGTTGAGTTGATAAGAGATCACGACTTCCTAGAAACAGCAGATTCATGGATATTCTGCGTCGTCGGAGATATTCATCCACCAAATAGATTCTTCTCATACTTGAAGTATGTTCCAGGAACGGGGCCGTGGAGAAGAGAAGGAAAAAGCTTCTCAAGAGTGTTCTCAGATTATTCGATGAATGAGTTCAAGAAAATATTAGAATACTTGAAGAAGGTTAAACCGGAATTCGTGGAGTATGACCCGGTAATAGGAACTGAGATGTCTTCAGTTCCAATAGAGTTTGTCAAAAAACACTATAATTGCTTAGAGGGATTGCGTGAACTCATCAAGCGTGGGCCGAGAGATAAGTTGGAGAAACTCACGATCACCCTAGTTGAGGAGATATGTGATCACGGAGGTCTCCGTGAAGATGACTTTGGGATAACTGGATCGATCCTCCTCCAAATACATCATGAGAGATCCGACATAGATCTAATAGTTTATGGGAGGAGAGAGTTTTGGAAGGCGGTTGAGATTCTAGGCGAACTTGGCTATCTAGGAGTCAAATCTAGGGAACAAGCTCTGAGAAACGTGCTTAAACGCTATCCAATAACATTAAGCGACGCCTCAAAACTAGTCGATCGAATAAAGTATAGGGGGATCTACCGGGAAGTGGAATTCTCAATACATGGAGCCAGAAAGAATGAGGAAATCACCGAGAGATATTCTGATAAGATTTACCGAAAGATCGGATTGGCGCACGCGATCCTTGAAATCGACGACGCATCCGATTCATGTTTCAATCCAGCGATTTACAAAGTTCATGGAAACGCCGAGGTCGGCGGTAAAGAGTATAGCGTTGAACAATTAATGTGTTATGATCTCACATTTTCAGCGATGTTTGAGAGGGGGGATAGGGTTAAGGCTTATGGGAAGCTAGAGTCCGTGGTGGATAAGGCTCATGACAAGAGATTTTATAGCCTATTGATAGGATCTATTGAGGCAGCTGGAAAAGAGTATGTTAAGTTGATCTAGGATCCTAAGATCTCCACAACACTTCTCTTAATCCTTGACTGAATCCATGGCGGAGTCCATGGGACGAATATTCTGATGAATCTCTGATCTAATGCATCCTTGACCACATCCCTCTCTCCAATCTCAAGATATCCCTGAACGACATTTTTAGAGAATCTCTCCACCTCTTCCAAATTTAGGTAGCGGCCTGTATAGAATAGTAGCTCGCATAGATCCCAAGGCTTCGAACCCTCGAAGGAGCATTGTTCGAGATCTACTAGGTATGCTTCATCTCCCACAAAGATGAATGTGAATGGGTTGCAGTCTCCTATGCATATCCCCTTCTCATGAACCATCGCCAAGATCTTCCCCACCCTATATGAGATGTCATCGAATATTCTCGGTTCACTGGCATTCTTCAAAGCTTTTAACCCATCAACGCCATCTATGAACCTCTGAAAGATCATCTTCTTAGGCCAGTTTATGTGGAGTATTTCGGCGGTGTTGAACCCAAGTTCGGAGAGCTTATTTATGAAGTAGATCTCATTGCTCATCCTAGATGAGGCCAAGACCGAGAAGTTCTTCACACCTATAGCCCAAAGCCACGCCGCCACCCACTTAAAATCAGTCCAATTAAGATATTTTTTGACGAAGATTCTCTCCTCTCGGCCATCAACCTTGAAAGATGCGAAATAGGTTGAGTTGAAGACGCTTCCAACCTTTCTCAACTTGACATCCATGGGTCTAATCCCGTAAACTTCGCTGATGAAATCCCTTATCCCCTTACTCGTCGCTAGGGGCTGAGGACCGATGGAGGTCTCCATATAGAGCATCTTGCTCGGATCTGGGATCTTCACGGGAACTAAGACGTCGAGATCGAATCTAATGTTTCTAATGGCATCTAATGGAGATGAGAAGCTGGCCGTTAAATAGAGTTTAAGGAAGTGTTCAAGTTCATCCGAAAATCTGTCATAGAAGTTTTTCCTCGATAAGACTTGATGGACGAATCGATCGGTTGGAGAATATCCTCCATGTCTTTCCTCGAGTATGCCTTGATCCACCAGATCCCTTATCGCCTTTAGGAACCCATCCAAAACGATGTTGACCTCGCCTCTCGATCCTCTAAGCATCTCCTTGACAAATCTCCTAGACGGCGGATAGATTGCTGTGAGCCTCCTGAGCTTATCATAGAGGAAGTATTCCGGCTTAATTATCAGCCTGGTCGAGGCCAATTTATGCTCTAAAATTACGTTTTGAAGAGATTCGACTATGACGTGCCTCTTGTACATCTTCTCAAGATCTTCTAAGAGCTTCTCATTGATTATGGGATGATATGGAAATAAGAAGCTATGCGCTATAATTCCCCCGAACTTTTCATCCGAGGCATCTTTCAAGACACTTTTCTCATCCGCCAGTATCACGAGATCCGCTCCCCTCTTCACGAGCCTAAACTGCTTAATCATGTCCGTTATCGCAAGTATGATCGAAGAACCTCTCTCGATCAATGCACCGTGAACGCTGAGGGCCTTAACCGATTCCACGCTAATCCCAATACGCTTTAGCTCTTCAATTACTCTTTCACGCCGTTCATCTCCATCGAGGAATTGCATAACGTGTTATTGATATTAATCCGAGAATAAATATCCAAAATCAGCGTTTCTGAGATAATATTAAAGCAGGGAGATCCAAGTAGGGGAAATTTTATTGCCTTGAGAAGTTTAGAGATTTTGAGGAGAATGGATCCAGGAAAGCTTACAAGATTCATAGTCTCAAATGCGCTGAAGCTTGGAGCTACAGATGTGGTCGCCGAGATCTACGTCGGTAGGGAGAGGAGGATAAAGTTCGCGAACAATGAGGTTGTAGTCTCGGAGGAGCGGGATGAGAGAACGGCTGAGATATTCGTCGCCATAAGGGAGAAGAGGGCCAGCATCTCGATCGACGATCTATCGATTCAAAGCATTAGAGAAGCGGTGAAGCAAGCGATCTCCCTAGCAAAGATGAGCGAGCCGGCCGAGACCTATGCCGAGCTTCCAAGAGGGCCATTCAAGTATGATAAGGATCTATTAAGGGCTGGGAAGGTCTCAGGAGACCCGGAGAAGCTAACAGATCATGTTGAAGCGGCTGTAAACGCGGCTCTGGCTGAGGGAGCTGAAAGAGCTGCTGGAACCCTAATCTACTCAAGCGGCAAGACATGGCTCAGAACTAGTGGGAGAGCTTATGGAGTCGCGAATGAGGCCACCATAGAGATCTCGGTTAGAGCTCTCGCTTCTGAAGACGCCGCGGGCCACTTCGTCTCAATCGCTGCGGATGATAGGGATTTTGATCCAGAAGGAGCTGGAAAGAGAGCTGGAGAGATAGCTAAGATGGCCCTAAACCCAGTTGAAGGCGAACCTGGAGAATATGAGACCCTCTTAGGGCCGATGATCTTCGCCCACCTAGCCGAGCACGTTGGAGATTCTTCATCGGCTTTTTACGTCGATGCTGGGCTATCTTTCTTAAAGGATAAGCTTGGCCAAGAGGTCTCATCAAAGATCTTCAGCCTCGTAGATGATCCTACGATTCCAAAGACCTATGGATCAGCGCCCTTCGACGAT
>QMXE01000151.1 GCA_003661975.1 Candidatus Bathyarchaeota archaeon | reverse complement strand
GATGCGAAAAGATTAAAATAAGCCGACAAAACACGTGATAACAGGGCCCGTAGCTCAGTCAGGTAGAGCGCCGGGCTCTTAACCCGGGGGTCGGGGGTTCAAATCCCTCCGGGCCCGCATCTCGATTCAAACTCTGCCTATAAGCATAGAGATAGAATTCTTTAGGTTAATTTGGAAAGCTGAGCCCTTTTCCTTTTCTCCATGTAAAAGCCCTTCTAGCGATTCTCGGGATCTTGCTCCTGCAGCTGAAATTGTTCTGTTCATAATTTATGTAAAACTCCTTTATATTTAAGCAACACAGCAAAGGCGATGATTACCACGACAACCAGCAAAACGATAAGATACCAATATGTGATGTACCAAGGAGCTAGAACTCCGGAGACACTCGTGTCACTAATCAGTAGGCGACACTTACTCTTTTCCTCCCCAACATAGAAATACCTCTCAAACTCCAAGGCAACTCCGGTATCTTTATGGACAACTTGCTTGGTGCCACCGTTAACTGCGTTCTCCATCTGATAAGAGAAAATCACCGTGTCTTGACCAATCGTAATATTTGATTCATACGTTATTCCGTACTTTGGAGCCTCTTCCTTCCATATCTCATCTATCTTTTCTAAGTCTCTCCAATGCTCCTCTCCTCTCGGGAGAAATAGCATCTCACTCAACGTTACATTTCTTTGAATACATTCACCATTGAGAAATACGTCACAAAGAGGGACCTCAACCTCGAATGCAACCGTACCGTTCGGATACATTTTCTCTTGGACTTTGATGTCCAAGATCTCGAATCTAAGCCTATCATTAGAGTGAATTTCCACAAAAAACTTATAATTCTCCGCCTCCACTACCTTATACTCGACCCAATCACCCTCTTTAACGCCCAACTCATACATCGAATAGCCCATACATATCATAGACGTGGACGAAACAATAAATATCGCAAGCATAACAGACAGAATTACTTTCACATATTGTTTCATTTTTATATCTCCTATTTCATCTCTTTCATGCTCGCACCAGCACCAATGAAAATGAGGGTGAAAACAGCAATTGGCGAGAGACCGCTTCCCAATATCAATCCACCAATTTTTGCTTTTATGCCCATTTTACTCCTTCTCACCAACCACGATTTAAAGAGGCGCTTCTCATATATAAAGTGGCGAGGTTAAAGAATAATGGGATATGCGGTAGCACGGATCTGTAAGAAGATTTAAATGGTATGGGTAATTTAGCCCTTGATATTGCGGGTTAAGATCCATCCGGGCCCGCATCTCAACTTGCTGGCTTCACTTTATCTTCCATCCACAGATATCGTTTGCGCAGATTACTCCCGAGATTGTAACTGCTTCTATTCCGCCTCCCGGGAATGTGGATGCGCTGGCCAGATATAGTCCCTTTATGGGGGTCTTGAAGTATGGTCTCTTGGTGTGGATCGATTGGTCGAATGAGTAGATCGCTCCTTCGGGCATGGAGGTGTATCTCTCATAGGTTTTCGGGGTCGCTGCGTCCATCACGACTATGTGCTTTGATAAGTCTGGGATCAGCTTCTCCGCAAGCATCTTCTTTAATCTAAGGTATTCCTCCGTCCCCCTCTCCGGAAAATCTCGATAATTCGCCTCCGTTAGGATCGTTACGCTGGCCTTACCCTTCGGGGCGAAGGTTGGATCTGCATTAGAGTTTATGACCAGATAATATCTCTCATCAAGGTTGACTATTATCGATGGATCATCCCTTAGATTCATGTCGAGTCCTAGGAAGACGGCGAAGCATGAGGGAGACATCTTTAAGCCCTTGATATATTCAATGAACTCTTTATTGAGAAACTTCTCCCCAACTAATTCTAGAAATGTTGTCTTAACGTTTGCGTTGGCGACTATTATCGGAGCTTTAAACACCTTTTCTCCAGCCCTCACGCCCCTAACTCTTCCATCCTTCACCAATATCTTATCCACCCTACAACTAGGCATGACTCTTCCGCCATGACCCCCGATGAACCTCCTAAGGGTCTCGGCAAAGTTCTGCGCCCCTCCCCTCGGAAAATATCCCCCATGAATATAGTATGAGACCATCGCGGTTAGAGCGCTGCTCGCTGAAACTTTGTCAGGCTTTGCACCAATATATCCCATCAGGGCGCATAGAAGATTTTTCAGATCCTCATCTTTGAAATATTCATCAAGCTTTTCTTTGAACGTCTTATTCATCCAATCGTAGAAGTGGGGATGCTCCCTAGGATAGTTTAGGAGTTTCTTTGATCCAAAAACCTTCACGATCAGCTCGGCTGGCAAGGGAACCCCATAAACCTCCGCCTCCATATAGCATTCATCATAGGCCATTCTCGCATCCTCAAAGAATCTTCGAATACTCTCTTCCTCGGCTGGAAACATCTCCGATAATTTCTCGATGAATCCATCGAGGTTTTCCGCCTCGATCGCCTTTCCTCGAAAGATGTATCTTATCCTATTTTTCACGAAGAGTTCTTCATGCTTGAGACCAAGCTCATTTAGGAGGTGTGTTATCGGCCCCTTCTCCCATAGGCCGCTCACATCCGATACGCCGACGTTGAAGGTGAAGTCGCCTCTCTTGAATGATGAACAATATCCCCCCGCCTGATAGTGTTGTTCTAGGATGAGGGTCTTATAGCCTCTCTTCGAGAGAAGTGCGCCACACGTCAGGCCGCCGATCCCAGATCCCACGATTATCACATCATATTCGTCCTCGGCCTTTGGTTTCTTTGGATCTACCTCAACCCTCCAATCATATCTCTTGAAATCTCTCGTTAAGAAATATGCCGAGAGTTTCTCAGGCAAGAATATGGAGAAAATAATCCCGATCGCAATCAGAGTGTTTGAGACCACTCTAGCATATGGATTACCAAGTGTTATGGATGTGATCGAATTTAGGAGGAATATCATCGATCACATCCCCGATATCGCGTCGTTGACTAGGAGGAACGTCTTTTCTCTCTAATAGACCTCTGGATAATCCCTCTTGGAGACTTGGAGGGTGAAGGGGTTCCCTACGGCGATCGAGATCGACGCCATCGCGAATAACGTCAAGTATCCCAAGAAAGTTGGCCTCTCGATGAATATCTCAAGATCATGTATGTGGCCATGGATGCCGCCGTGAAATATGCCAGAGACGTGAGATCCATCGGATTGAATTCTCGTAGGCGGGCTTGATATGCGATCGCGAGCGAGATGAGGACCCCGACCCTCAGACCGAGGCCGCATAGAGTCCAATATACGATCCATGGAATGAAGGATATTAGGATGAAGAGCATTCCGGGAACCCTAGCCATGGCCATCTACACCGGCCGCATCCGATTAAGCTAGACGATTATTAAAGTGTTGGATGCCTCCGCCCAAAGATAATGCGTTTTGGAGAATTTATCATACTCAAACTTTCATAGCCTTCATGCGATATATAATATTTTAATCCGAAGATGAAGTCTTCTAGTGCTGTGGGATGAGGGTTAGGCTTGTAAGACAGTTTGTGAATGAGGAGCTGGTGGAGGCGGTTATCCAAGCCCTCCAGAATGAAAGGGCCGTTATGGGCGAGAGCGTCTTTAAGTTCGAGGAAGAGCTAGCGAGATATTTCGGGGTCAAGTATGCGGTCACGACGAGTTCTGGAACCCATGCCCTTCAATTTGCCTTAATCGCGGTC
>QMXE01000150.1 GCA_003661975.1 Candidatus Bathyarchaeota archaeon | reverse complement strand
AATCTACTGGATCGGCTTATGATTGACTGCTCAAGTTTCGCCGTAGAACTCCCCTTGGTTGGCGAAAAAATTTAGTATATATACTTGTGTGATCGTGATTGAATGCTTATTGGATCCGCCCTTGTTTTTCTGAAAAATTTTTGAGCTTGATCTGTTAGTCGATGATCGATCTTGCTCGGTTTTGGCTGTATAGATCGATCTGAGGGGGATCCTTCAGATTGGCTTGAGGCTTACCCTCTGGGCATATTGGTGGATGATCATGCATCTTTTAAGTAAGTAACGCCTTTAGTGCCCTTATGAGGTGGAACTTCGTGGAGTGACCCTTATGCGGTATCGGATGCTTGGTAAGACTGGTCTTAAAGTCTCCGTGATAGGTTTGGGAACTATAAAGTTTCCTCAGATAGACTCAAGGCAGGCTTCAAAAGTCGTTAATCGCGCTCTTGATCTTGGAATAAACTTCATCGATACTGCCCGGAACTATGGAGATAGTGAACGTAAGATCGGCCTTGCAATTAGGGGACGACGTGAAGAATGCTACATTGCCACTAAAACGGCCTCACGAACATATGAGGGGGCGATGAGAGACTTAGAGACCAGCCTAAGGGAGCTACAGACAGACTACATTGATTTATGGCAGCTCCATAATGTATGCGATATGAAAAAGTGGAGGGAAGTTACAGCGCCTGGAGGAGCATTGGAGGCTGCGAAAGAAGCCAAGGAGGAGGGAAAGATAAGGCACATCGGGATCACTTTCCATCGAGACTTAAACGTCATGAGGGAGGCTATTAGAAGCGGAGACTTCGAGACGATAATGGTCCTCTATAATCCGCTCGATGAGGAGAACACTGGACGCGAAATAATTCCTCTGGCGCAGAGATATAATATTGGCGTGATAGCGATGAAGCCCCTTTCTGGGGGAACCCTAACCCTTCCGCTTTCCGACGAAGAGAGAAAACGTAGACACATATCATCGAGAGGCCAATGGTTCGATCCCATAGTCCGAGGATGCCTTCGTTTCATCATCTCGAATCCCGCTGTCAGCACGGTTATACCGGGGATGAGGTTCGTGTGGGAGGTTGAGGAGAACGTTAAATCCGCGGATATGCCCCCAATGACTGAAGAGGAGAAGGATGCCCTAATCCGCGAGATCGGCAAACTAAGGAGGACCTTTAAGTATGGACAAGAATGCCTTAGGTGCGGATACTGTATGGAGGCTTGCCCCAAGAATATTCCGATACCAGAAGTCTTTAGAGCAGTTTACGTCTACAAGGGATATCCTGAGGAGACCCGTCACATTGGACTTGAGATCTATCAGTCCTTAAAGGTCTCTCCGGAGGAATGCATAGAATGCAGGAGCTGCGTGGAAAGATGCCCCGCTGGGATCGACATACCAGAAAGGCTGAGGGAAGCAGTGGAATTCTTTAGAGAAGTAATGAGAACTAATAGGATTGACGATGGATCCCGCTCAGGCAAATAAAGGGAGAGTATTCCACGTATTTTCCGCGATGATCCGCATCGAACCTTTAAGGATGAGATTCAACATTTTGAGTATGAGCCCTTTCAGGTTGCCTCTTGCCTCTTTAGATCGGTGATATTTATCATCTCGTTCTTTTTCTTGAAGATCGATGTTCCCTCGCACTTATATGGAACGTCTATGATGTCGGATATTGTAGCAGCAACATCTATTATCTCAGCACGCCTTAGGATCTTGCCCCTAAATTCCTCATCTAAGGCTCCTCCTGAGATCATGAATAATGTTCTGCGAGGCCCTCCTGAATATTTGCCCGTGCTTCTATTATTCTCGAAGTCCCACACTTCGCAGTCGTATGGCGCTGGATGGTCGCAGCACCAATTCGCAGTCTTAACCCCCATGTCATGGGCTACGGTGCAGGCTGCATGATATCCATGATCCGACGCTAAGATCAGGAATGTATCGTCCCAGAAGCCCTTTATCTTCAAGAAATCGATTATATCCCTCAATAGCGAATCTAAATGGAGCATATAGCTATGCTTTGAGGATCTAACGTGCGGATTTACCCTCTGATATGATGGGCAGTGGGAGACTGTATCCATAACTGGAAAGTATACGTAGACGAGGTTCCACTTCTCGCGTCTACTCAGATAGGGCTTGGCAAATTTATGCCATACCTCGTCATCCGGGTGGAAGGAGGATAGGGCAATCGGATATCCAGCCGTATAGAAGTATCCTGGAGCTATCCAATGATCCGTTGTGAAGCATGCCGGATGAATCCTATCTGGATCATAGTGCTGGGCATACTCGAAGAGGCCTATGGGGCCGGGGTTATCTTCTGTTCTCGGATAGTATGACCAGCCTCCCCTACTCGTCCAGTATGGATCGGCATTATATCTTCCAGTTGCCAGATACTTCATCGCGTGGGATGTATCGCAGATCCCCATGTTCCAGGTGAAGCAGAATATTCCCTCCTCGATGAGTCTCCTGAAGTTCGATATGTATCCGAGCATCGCATAATCCCAAACGTTGACTGGAGGTATATCATCCATGACCTTAACATTCTCAGCCCAGTGTCCAGCCAGCTGATCTATTACAAGAAGAAAAACCCTAACCATCACGCTCATCTCCTGAGTGATGGCAAATACTGCATATCCGCATATTTAAGCTTTAATTCTAAGTGGAGCTGGGAATGAAATTATAACCCAGCATGATATGGGGCTGTTCGTCGTCATGCCGCTTCAAGGCCTTTTGAGGCTGGACCGCTCCAAAAATAATTCGCGGCCAATCGAGTCTTTATCAGAGCGAATGGAAGGGATGAGTGTATCGTCGAGTTCAAAGAGGAAAATGCTATAATTACGAGGCATGGCAGACTCCTGCAAAATTGATTATTTTGGGCGACTATTTATGTGCTCGGGGAACTCTTAAATCAGTCATATCCCAATTTATAGATGGGATTTGAGAGGATATGTCACTCTCACGTTTAGATGCTTACTTCCCAAAAGAATATCATCAAAGGAAGACCAGTAGGAAAGAGGCTAGAGGAGCTGAGGAGACGATCGATGAGGAAACCCCAAAGAATCTTCCACCATCCTACTTCATCTCAGCGACCTATGATGGCAGTACCAAAAAGGCATGCATAAAGCTTTACGAGCCAAAATCCAAGAGGATCTATAAGTGGTATGATAATACGGGGCATAAGCCATACTGCCTGACAAACCTCACTCCAGAAGAATTGATGAAGATACCGAAGATAGCCGAGCATCCTGGACTTGATAGGCTGGAGGAAATAGAAAAGTACGATGCGCTTAACGACAGAAAGATAAAGGTCACGAAGATCATCGTGAATGATCCCCTCTCGATTGGAGGTAGACCGAGAGGCTGTATAAGGGATATAATTCCAGAGGAGTATCCGAAGATCTTCGGATCCAAAAAGACTCCAAAGGTATGGGAGGCAGCAATCAAATACTATCAGTGCTACATATACGATAGAGAGCTGCTTCCCGGAATGCTCTATGAAATAAAGAATGGCAAGCTCATTCAAGCGATTGATGAGGAAGCAGAGGAGAACATAAAGCGTATCCTTCAGTCAGCCTTCAAAGATGAGCCGAAGGATTTAATTCCATATTTAGAGTCTTGGATAAGACTTCTTGAGTATCCGGCCTGCAAGATGAGGCGGGTTGCACTTGACATTGAAGTGTATT
>QMXE01000149.1 GCA_003661975.1 Candidatus Bathyarchaeota archaeon | reverse complement strand
AGGTGACGGTGGAACCTTCGACATAGGAATTCAAGCATTATCTGGCGCGCTAGAGAGAGGCCACGACTTTCTCTACATATGCTACGATAACGAGGCATACATGAACACCGGCATCCAAAGGTCTGGAGCCACGCCTCACGGGGCGGCTACGACGACTAGCCCCGCAGGCTCAAAAATACCGGGAAAACCGGAATATAAGAAGGACTTAATAGGGATCTGCGCGGCACATGGGATACCTTATGCCGCCACGGCCTCACCAGCATACTGGAACGACTACATCACTAAAGTAAGGAAGGCTTTAGAAGTGGATGGACCGGCTGTTATACATGTGCTCTCTGTCTGTCCGAGGGGATGGAGAACTAACCCTGCCGACAGTATAAAGCTGGCTAGACTGGCGGTGCAGACCAGATACTTCCCGATCTACGAAGTCGAGAACGGTCAATATAAGTTGAACATCAAGGTACCTAAACCTAAACCTGTGGAGGAATTCTTAAAACCGCAAGGCAGATTCAGACATCTATTTAAACCTGAAAATAGACATGAAATCGAAAACATCCAGCGATGGGTAGACGAGAACTGGAAAAGAATAACAAAGCTATGCGGTGAAGAATAAGAGTAGAGTTTCCTCCTTTTCTCTTATAATTTTTTATTTGAATGCCGTCACGGATATATAAGAGTCGGAAAGTCGTTTTATTCCGGGATCGCCTCCCTAACATTCTTCGGGTGAAGAGGGAAAGGATAAATGTTGACCTAAGAAGATAGCCTACAACTCCACGTCACTAAGATTTAATAAAGGACTCTCTGTTAACCCATCTGCAGAAAACCAGCATACACTATTCGAGCATTGCAAAAGGTCGTTTTGAGTCTAGTCTTTCAGCCTCGACTTTTCAGTTCACTTTCTTCTAAACTTCCAAAATATCCCTACTACGGCGAGGACGATTACTATAATGGCGACTACTCCGAAGTATCCCCATCCCGTTGGAACCTCTACCGTGACTCTTAAGTCTCTTGATGCGGGTTCGGCTTGATCAGAGGTTACGGTAACCGTTATGTAGTAGTCTGCTGCAAGCGCGTCGGGAGGAGGCTTTACCTTAACCGTGGAATCTACTGATCTGCCCGGCTCAAGGCGTAGAACGTTTTCAGGTTTACTGCTTGCAGTCCATCCAGATGGCGTGTCGAACTCTAACTTTACGTTTGTTATGGTGGACTGCCCCTCGTTACGAACGGAAGCTATAGCATCGCATTCTTCCCCCGCCGTGACTCTAATGTTCAGAGGAGTCAATTCCAGAGTTAACCTGTAAGCACCCTTCACCTGCAACTCTAGCGTTACGCTGTCGCTTAGCCGTCTATCGTCGGTCTCGACTATGATCGGAATCGTATACTCGCCTGGCGTGATTCCCCTGCGGGTCGCGACTGTTACGGAAAGACTTGACGACTTCCCTGCGCCCACCTCCACTCCCGTCGCTGAGAACGTTATATCTAGATCAGGCGATGTGGCGTTCGTTAGGAAGTGGACAAACTCGTCTCTATCTCCCTCGTTTGTCACGGTTATGTCGTATGTTACAGCATTACCTGCCTCGGTGGTTAGTGAGGGGTACGTGCAATCTATTTTTATCCCTCTTCTAATCGGTTCGAGGACGACCTTGAGTTTAACCTCTTTGCTAAGGTCTCCCCCACTAACTCTAAAGTTAAGTAAATAATCGCCTTCCTTCGCGTCTTCTGGAACCTCTATATATACCCCTATAACGGCTGAGCCTCCACCTTCAAGCGCTAAACACGTTATTTCCTTCTCTTCATAAAAGAAGCTTGTCTTCCAATTCATGGGAAGGCCTTCTAATAGTAGATTAAAGAGTTTTTCTTCCACGCCTGAGTATCTAACCTCAACATCGAACCGTATACTTGACCCTACTCTCGCTATTTGAACAGGGGTCTTAGTCCATAGCTCTAAACCATAGTGTGGAGATTCTGGAGGTTTAACCGTGATTGCGTACTCGAGCGATGAACTAAATTCGCTGTTGGAGATAGCCGTTAACCTTAAGTCATAGTTTCCGATAGCATCCTTAGGGACTTCTATTTTAAGGTGAAGCGTCTTTTTGCCTCCATTGGGCAAGCTAATTTTTGTCAATTCTCCTCCTGATTCGTCCAATATCTTAGTGTCCCAGCCTTCAGGGGAGCTTACATCGAATGTGACGGTAGCCTCCACCTCGCTTTCGACGGTGAAGGGTATAAGTAACTCTTCCCCTGCACTCGTAACTCTACCTAACACCTCTGAATAAAGTCTTAAGACCTTCGACTCCTCTATGGGTTTAACCGATATCGTGAAGTTTAATGTTGAACTCGTTTTCCCGGTGGCTGTTAACAATAAACTTCCGTTTCCAGTAAACGTTGACGGGATCCCGACTTTTAACTGAAGAGTTAAGCTCGAGTGGGGTGATAAGTACACTTTCCTAACTTCACCGACTTGATCCTCCAGAATTCTCACGGACCAACCGTTAGGTTTAGACACTGAAAGCTCTACCACTTCCGGTTCTTCACCTATATTTTTCATCGTGAATGGAAGAGTTATTTCGTCTCCAGAGGTCGCTATGCAACTTAAGATCGGAGAGTATAGCTTTAACGCTTCAAACAAAACTATTTCACCAAGGTCTATCTTTTGGTGTGTTATCTCTAACGAAATGCTTTTAGTAGAGTATCCTGGCTTCGAGAAATGAACGTGGTATGTGGAAGAGGGGAGTCTGTGAGAACAGAAGTACCCCTCAGAATCCGTATACACGACATCGTATAAAGTATCCCAGTCTGAGAAGTATATCTCAACTTTAACATCGCTTAATCCTTCACCGCTTTCATTCAAGACCCTACCGCATATCAGACCGTATGTCATCGCTGACGCTAAGTTGATAGAGGAGGATAAGGCGACATTTAGAAAAAGAAGGATCAGGAGACAGAAGACCAGCTTTCGAAGTACGCTTCTCATGTAAGCACGCTCCTACTTAACGGATCTCTTGTCTCATGAAGAGCACGTACGAAGCTGCAAACGCAGCGATGAGCACCACGGCTATCACCGTGATTTCCGGCCAGGACAGAGCTAGACATTCAAGCAGGCTCGGCGGGGTTGGCTGGGGTTTCCCCGGCTCTATCACTATCACGCTGCTGCGGAATGGACTTCCCAGTACAGAGTGTGCTATGTCACGGTAGCAACATGTTGGAGAAAACCTTGTTATAGCCCTCATCACTTCGAAGTGTCTTTTCCATTCTACTTCCTTATGCGTGATAACGCCGCCGAAGGGGGCTATGAGGGTAGCAATCAAGCTTGCAATGCTGTAGATTAAGTCGGTGCTGACAAGCCACGTTATGATGGAGGCGAGGAGGGATGAGGTTGTATCCCGCATCATAACTGAGAAGAGCACGCTCACTCCTAGCCACATTATCAGGTACAAGCTTGAGATCCCCATGAAAGTTAACAGTCTCGCTATCTCATCTCCCGTTGGAGCCACGCCCGTCAACGTGATTACCGTCGTTAAGCTAAGCGCTATGGAGGTGAAGGCGGCGAACGTAAGTGCACATGCTCCAGCTGCGAGTTTCCCGTTGATCACGGAGTCTCTGAATATAGGGTGTGTTAGAAGTGTTATCAGCAAGCCGCTGTCTCTTTCCTGCGAGATCGCGGCGAACCCGATCGCTATTCCTAGAAGTGAACCTACAATTGCTATCTTCTCT
>QMXE01000148.1 GCA_003661975.1 Candidatus Bathyarchaeota archaeon | reverse complement strand
ATCTGTTCTAAAATTCGATTCTTATTGGATGAGGCTGTGAAGAATAACTTGGCTGAAGGCATCCTTCTATCTGGCGGTTTAGATACAAGCATACTGGCAGTTATTGCGTCGAAGTTTACTTCTCTAAAGGCATTTACTGTTGCTTTTCAGAATTCGCCAGCGCCAGATGTCAAATACGCGGCTTTAATGGCAAACAGACTGGGACTTAAACATGTCATCCATACATTCGGTGAGGAGGAATTATATGATGCTATGCCAGTGGTTGTGAAGACTTTGAAGTCCTTCGATCCGATGGAGATACGCAATAGCATGGCGATCTATGTCGGCTTAAAAGCCGCGAAAGAGGATGGAGTATCCACCGTTATGACTGGAGACGGATGCGACGAGCTCTTCGCCGGATACAGCTTCCTATTCGGATATGAGAAGGAGAAGCTGGATCTTGAGCTGAAGAAACTATGGAGTGTAATGGCGTTCTCATCAGTTCCGCTTGCTAAAGCTCTTGGAATCGAGGTTAAGCTTCCCTACCTCGACCCAGACTTTAAGGATTTCGCGATGAAGATAGACTCGAAATATAAGATCCGAAGAGAGAATGGGCGGATATACGGCAAATGGATATTACGTAAAGCATTCGAGGGAGTTTTGCCTAAAGAGATCACGTGGAGGGCTAAGACTCCAATCGAGTATGGCTCGGGGACAACGGTGCTCCAAAACCTCTTTAACTCGAAGATTTCCGATGAAGAGTTTGATAGGAAGAGAAGAAAGTATCTCTCTGAGGATGGAGTAACAATCCGCAATAAGGAACAACTATTCTACTATGAGGTTTACAGGGCAGTGGTGGGAGTTCCCCATCCAGCAAGAAGGGGAGGTAAGATATGTCCATACTGCCACTCCAGCGTTCCAGAAAATGCCACATACTGTAGAACATGTGGGGCATACCCTATCTAATCATGAGGAGCGAGTGATTAATGCACAGTAAAGCCAGAATTGCAGCCGCAGGCCTATTCTCGGGAGGAAAAGACTCCCTTTATGCGATATACCTCGCTGAAAGAGAAGGCATCAAGATAGAACATCTAATATGTCTGATTCCAAGCTTTCCAGTTCCATCTCCACATGCAGAGAACATCGAAGCTATAAAGTTTATAGCCAAGTCTATGCGGAGGAAACTTGCGATCGTAGATCTTCATGGGGGCGCGGATGAGTTCATTAATGTGCTCAGAAGCCTAAATGTAGACATTCTAGTCGCGGGCGACGTATGCATTGAAGAGCATAAATCGTGGCTTGAGAAGATATGCAAAGAGGCGAATGTGACTCTGCTTGAACCCCTATTCGGAAGAGACACTACAAAACTTTTCAGGGAGATATTTAATTCAGGATTCGAGGCTGAGATAATCGGCGTAGACACAAGATACCTAGAAGAGGAATGGTTAGGATTCACATTAAACAAGGAAACGGCCGCCGATTTTCTGTCGAGAGTTGGATACGCAGATCCACTTGGCGAGAATGGAGAGTATCACACATTGGTTACTAATTGTCCCCTCTATCCAAAGCCTCTCAGAACAAAACCCGCAAAGAAAGTCACGGCTGACAACATTACATATCTCATACTTTCAATCGTCTAATCTATAGCAGAAATGCTCATTAAAACATAAAAGAGATAGAAATGCCCGCATAACTACGTCCAGAACCAATTAGATATCGGATCTTCCTGCAAGATATTTAGTTGCAGGTTTTGACATTTGAACTTAAAGATTTAATTTTAACATTTAGGAATATTCATTCATTTCCAGTGGGCAGAAAGTTCTGGAGGAAACAATATGAGATACGAGGTTGAAGTAGTCTTTCATAAGGACTTTATCAAAGTTGAGGATGATAGGATAGTTGTCGGATTAACTTCGAAGCCTGAGAGAGGCAGAGCAAACTTAGAGCTGATCCGGAAACTCGCCAAGCACTTTAATGTGTCTTCCTCTCAGATAAGAATAGTCTCAGGAATGAAGTCGAGAAGGAAAGTTATCGAGGTGATTAAAGATTAAATTTTATCCTTCAACTGGATTGCTCTATGGCTCCTACAGCGACGCAGTACTCACAATTCTCCGGGATTAAGGATCTAACTGAAAATAATTTCACAGCATCACTGATTATCTTCGCGTCAGCCCGCTCGTTACAAGCCCGCGCGAGTGTAAAGCATGCTGATCTTTCAGCCCAGCATCTTTCCAATCTCAGCCTTGACTTCTTTGAGCGTCTAGTCGCTATTAATAGTTGATCGTTTCCGTCTGCCTATCACCGCTTCTCTCCTGCATATCTTGTAGCCGCGATTCCATTCGATTTCTGCCTGTCAATCTCTGAAAACCCAAATCTTAAAGGAAAGTAGGTTCAAAAAGACCCTTTTGTGCTGGAAAGTCATGTCCAATTCATGCTGTATTTATATTTGCTTGTATCTTCATCGGGTTTTGGTTTTCTGAATATGAAAAGGTGCTCATGAAGAATCAGCAGGAAGTCAGTCCAGTACTTCTTTCCTTCAGGCTTTTCGCCCCAGTAAATATCGGATGTTTCCACGAGGCCGCTCCATTTTTGTCTGGTAGTCTTAGGGTTCCATTGCATTTTAATTACATCCTCTTTGAGAATAAAGCCGGCCTTAAGGAATTCCATCATGACCCTAAATGCTATTGGGACGTAATGCCTATGTTTTCTTGTATCCCCAATTAAAATGGCGCAATACTTACCCGGCTTCAAAACCCTATAACTCTCTTTAGCAATCTGATACATGCCTTCAAGATACTCCTCTAGCCTGTATACTTTTGATAAATCACCTTCCACCTCCTTCTTTCTTGAATATGGTATTATCGTGGCGTAGGGAGGATGAGTGGCAATTAAATCTATGGATTCATCCTCGATCAAGTCTAGGTTCCTCGCATCTCCATGGTATACTTTAATCTCAGGCTCCTCGAAGCTACCGTTGAGAGTCTGATAACTAAAATTTAATCTATCCATCGTTAGCATTACGGCTTCATAATTGATGTCCACCCCAATGGCGTTTCTGCTCAGAAGCTTCGACTCAATCAGTGTAGTTCCTCCTCCGCACATTTGATCCAGAACCCACTCTCTAGGCCTTGTATATCTGAGTATAAGATTTCGAGGTATCTGCGGAGCCCAGTTACCCCTATAATTCCCCCTATGTGTTGCCCAATCCCCCCTTTCTGGAAATGACCATACAGTTCCCGTCTCTAATGCGAAGTCACCCGGTTGATACTTCCTTATGTTATGAGGCTTCCCGATAGGAATTACAGCCTTCTCTATCCTAACATACTTGTGAGTCTTAATGAACCATCTATATTCATCCCAAGTTACTAACTTCATTCACCGATCTTCCTTAGATTTATTTGGCAGAGCCATTCCTTCATGACAGAAGCGTAGCTTCACTAAGTCTTTTCCACGGATTTCAGTATATCTTTTACGAAAGAAAAAGGTGATTTTAAGAGTGAGTTTGGTTGATTCAGACTGAATGGCTTATGAGCCCTTCCACTTTTAAGCTAATGGATCAAATTCGTTCTTTCTTTCTTAGCCCATAACTCCTTGTTCGCTTAAGGTATCGAAAATGTTTATTTTCGGTTATGAAGAGATCAGCGATTTGTGATGCGGCATGAATGTGATTGTGATTATGCTTGATAGTTTAAGGCCTGACCATTTGGGTTTTTATGGAAACGAGTGGATTAAGACTCCTAATTTGGATAGGTTTGCTGAAGAATCGACTGT
>QMXE01000147.1 GCA_003661975.1 Candidatus Bathyarchaeota archaeon | reverse complement strand
TCTCCGGGCTCCCGCTCTCACGGCCCGTACCCGTTATCGGCTTGGTGAGCCGTTACCTCACCAACTACCTGATGGGCCGCAGCCCCATCCTCAGGCGATGCGGGAAGGCATGGTTCCCGCATCCTTTAGGCGAGAGACCATTCCAGGCCCTCTCGCCTATCGGGGATTAGCCCCAGTTTCCCGGGGTTATCCCCGTCCTGAGGGTAGGTTAGCTACGTGTTACGGAGCTGTCCGCCGCGTCCTCCCCATGGCCGGAGGGCGCAGACTAGCATGCCTTAGTCCCACCCCGATAGCAGTGGGGTCCGGCAGGATCAACCGGAGTTGGGAGTTGACGGTCGCAAAGTCTCTAGCGATCTTCGCCACGTCAAGCCTACCTTAGACCTAAGATTTGAATCTTAGGTCCGCATCTCATTGTTCCCGCAACTGGAGGTCGCCCCATCATTCAGAGGCAAAACGCCTCTCCGTCAGGGAGACACCGCCAGATTGCGGGTCTAATGGGCTTCGAAATCTCGAAGCCCAATCATAATTAGATCTTGTCTTCCTAATAAATTTAACTTGTTCTTTGATATTCATGGATCTCTTGGATTGTTACTTCTCTTTTTAGGCTTGCTGATCGATATGCCATATCTATGATCTCCATGATCTTCAGGCCTTCCTCTCCGGATGTCTTGGGCTTGCGGTCTTCAAGGCATGCGGTGATGAAGTCCTCTACTAGGCGGCTCCAGATCTCGCTGGAATCATGGGGGACATCGTATATCTTTGATATTCCCATCCCGTCCTCTTCGGTGTAGTATGTGAATGGATTGAGTCTTAACCCGCCTTTAGATCCGAAGATTAATGTTTCTGAGTATGAATTCATGTTTGCGGCCCATGTAGTCTCAAACATTGCCGTTACATCCTCTTTGAATCTAACGAATAACGATGAGTGCTCTTCTACATCATAGGTTGTATCGAGCTTCGGAGCAGGCTCTATCCCGGAGAACGTCATGGCGGAGGCGGATACTGGCTGAACATCCCCAAGGAGATACAGGGCTATGTCTATATCGTAGCATCCAATATCTATGAGGGCGCCCCCTCCAGCCTTTGAGGAGTCAAGAAACCACTTTGATTCCTTCAGAATATCTATTCCCGGCCTACCTCTCCTCCTCACCATCGTAGCCCTATAATAGTAAATCTTTCCGATTCTTCCCTCATCTATGAACCTTTTAGCCAATTCGACCAGCGGGGAAAGCCTATGCCTCGAACTGCATATCGCAAGTTTCACTCCAGCTTTATTGCAGGCCTCAACCATCCTTCTAGCCTCAGCGGAATTCAATGCCATGGGCTTTTCGCATAGAACATGCTTGCCGCATGAGGCTGCATCACATGTTATCTTGGCATGAACGAAGGGAGGAGTGCAGACGGCCACTGCATCGATACTATCCATTGCCAATAGATCCTGATAGTCCGTGAAGGCATTCTTGACCTTGAACTCTTTACAGGCCGACCTCAGCGCCTTAGGGTTTATATCAGCGATCGCCGTGACCTCAGCGATCCTGCTCGCCGAGAAGGCTTTAATGTGAGCTCGGCCTATCACTCCCACGCCTATAATTCCAACCTTAAACTTCTTCACCTCAACCCTTCTCCTAAAGCAATTCGCTACATCCTATATGTTAGACCTAAAAAGATTATCGATAGTTCATCGACGCTAAAACCCAAATTTCACCTAAAACAAAATTAGTTAATTATTTTTTAGGTGATATTTTAGGGGGCTGAAGGATTGAAGGATAACCCAACTCCCGGATATGCCGGTAGAATATTAAGGGTTGACCTAAGCAGGGGACGAATACGGAAGGTCAGCATCGAACATTCCCTTTTAAGAAGGTTTATTGGCGGAAGCGGACTTGCAGCCAAGATACTATTCGATGAGACGAGGCCAGACACTGATCCCCTAAGCCCCGAGAATCTCCTAATCTTCATGACCGGGCCTGTGACGGCTACCAATGTTCCAATGTCAGGTCGATACCAGGTCGTCTCAAAATCCCCCTTAACCGGTATCTATGGGGAGAGCGATTCCGGTGGAAGTTGGGGGCCGGAGCTGAAGAAGGCAGGCTTTGATGGAGTCGTTATCAGCGGCAGATCGGCGAAGCCCGTCTACCTCTGGATTTCAGATGGAATTGCAGAGTTGAGGGATGCATCTCACATTTGGGGGTTGGATACTTATGAGACTGATAGGGCCGTGAGGGACGAGACTGACAGATACGCAGTAATCGCTTGTATTGGGCCTGCTGGGGAGAAGCTCGCGAGGATCGCTGGCATAATAAATGATGGAAAGCATGGAAGAGCTGCTGCCCGATGCGGTCTCGGCGCGGTTATGGGATCAAAGCTTCTTAAGGCGATAGCTGTCCGCGGAACCGGAGGGATCGAGGTTGCAGATCCTGATGGCCTTCAAGAGTCCATCAGGAAAATCGCCCCCTCAATTATCGAGAAAGCCAAGAGACTGCATGATTATGGGACCAGCGGCGGAATGACAAGCATAGAGGCTATAGGCGATCTACCAATAAAGAATTGGCTCTTGGGATCTTGGAGAGAAGGAGCTGAGAGGCTTTCAGGGCAGGAGATGGCGAGAACCATACTCAGCGGCAGATACTACTGCAGAGGATGCATAGTGGGATGTGGAAGGGAAGTCTCATTTGAGGATGAGAGATATGGAAGGGTCGAGGGAGCCGGCCCAGAATATGAAACTCTAGCCATGATCGGGGCGAACTGTCTAATCGATGATCTGAAGGCCGTGGCGAAGGCAAATGAGCTCTGCAACAGATACGGCTTAGATACGATCTCGACTGGTGCAGTGATAGCCTTCGCAATGGAGGCCTATGAGCATGGCCTCATCAGCCGTGAAGAAACAGGCGGGATCAAACTCGTATGGGGAGATCCCAACGCGATGCTGAGCATGATCGATAAGATCGGTAGACGTGAGAGCAAGTTGGGGTGGATTCTAGGCGAGGGCGTCATGAGAGCTGCTGAAAAGATAGGTGGGATCTCAGCGGAATTCGCGATTCACGTTAAAGGGTTGGAGCTGCCAGCGCATGATCCAAGAGCATACTATAGTCAGGGAGTCTCATACGCAACCTCTAATAGGGGAGCATGTCACCTGCAGAGTCTAAGCCACATCTTCGAGAGAGGGGTCACATTGCCTGATCTCGGCTTCCCAGAGATTCAGGAGAGGCATAGCACCTACAGGAAGGGTGAACTTGTGGCTAAGGCTCAGAATCTTATGTGCATGTTCGATTCTCTGAAGGTCTGCAAGTTCATCCTCTTCGGAGGGGTGAAGCCAAGCACTCTCGTAGAATGGCTGAATATGGTTACAGGATGGAATATGACATTAGGGGAGTTCATGCAAGCTGGTGAAAGAATCTTCAATCTAAAGAGGCTCTATAACATACGTGAAGGGATAAGCCGGAAGGACGATACATTACCGCCTAGAATACTCACCCATAAAAGGGGAAGTGGAGGTTCAGCGGATGCTCTGCCTCCTCTCGGCGAATTGCTCTCACAATACTACAGTTATAGGGGATGGAATGAGTTTGGAGTACCCTCAAGAGAGAAAGTCACAGAGCTCAGATTAGAGGAGGAGGCGAGATTCCTATATAAGTGACGCTGAAGACGCTGACATAACCTTAAGCCGCAGAAAAATTTTATTGATGAAGATGATGATCGCTTTAATGCCTGAGAGAACCGATTTTCTCTGAGGATAAGATTATGAGTGGTAGATCCAGCGGATGCTCAGACAGAAACGGCATGAAGACTCATTCATGGCTTAAAATC
>QMXE01000146.1 GCA_003661975.1 Candidatus Bathyarchaeota archaeon | reverse complement strand
GCCGGCGACGGCATACCTAAACTCCCTATCCCTCTCCAGCAGCCTAAGAAGCTCTTCCTTAATATCCAATCCTAACTACCGAAAATGCCTTGGAACGCCAGTTATAAAAAAGTTGCTGTATATGGTTCTGTTGTGTCTGCGGGTTATGGCCGAGCCTGTTACATCATAAGTGTTGCATTTGGAGAATGCAGCTTCTCCTCTTCTGCTCCGCGCCTTTTCCTTATCGGCTCAGGTGGAGTCTCGTTAGGGATACTTCACATCTGTATTTGAGAAGCAATCGAGCCTGAACCTCAGGCTTCCATCTGAGCAGATTAATACAGGCTACCACATGCCTGCCCATCAAGTCATGTCTTTCAAATTCCACAAGCCCATTCAGGCATCTCTTCAGCGTAAACCCACATATCAGGCAGGCGAATGAGGATCCTCTTTTGTATCGGTCTCTTATTGGTCTTTATGCCCTCCAGGGCGAGTCGCTCGCAAGCGGCCTAGATGCGAAGTCTGGAATAAGGCTTCAGACTGGGACGGGGAGGGTAGCTACAGCAAAGCGGGCCTGCAGGTATATCCTGCAGTCAGAGGCTGGATTGACGTAGCCCAGAACTCGATATGATGAAGCCCTCGTCTTCCTCTTTTCTGGAGCATGCTATTATTGTTATGCCTTGGGATTCCATCCGGGCCATGTCATTTTCGGATGAAGTCACTATCTGAATAGAATCTTTGAAGAGCGATTTTTGGATGCTGGATTTATGAGTCGATAATGTTTCTCAGATGAAGTTGGATTTTCAGCCGAGCTGACGATGATGATCGAGCTCCCGCGGATGATGACCCTTCCATAGCGGATCTTTTGATGTCCATTATGGATCTCATCAGCCGCCTCCAGCACCAGGTTCATCTTCTCATCAAAGTCGACGAGGAAGCCCTCAACTGAAACTCCATCATCCTTCAACTCGACGTGAATCCTCTCCCCAATCATTCTTTCAAGGATCGAGTTGAAGATGCCGTTTCTCTTCATGCCGCAGCCACCTGCCCCTGAAATGTTCCGAGACCTTTTAAACCCCTCAAAGGCCCTTTAGGAGCAGACCGCGGAGACAGTCTTGACGTATACGTCTCCGTCTAGAGAATAGGCCGTCACCATTATCGGATAGGAATCTCCGGAAGTGAAGCTGTAAGTATCCGGAGAGATCAGGGATGTGCTGTTACTTGTTTCTCCTGGATGGATCTCGGCATAATAGAAGTTGCTGCTTGGTATTATTGAGAAGCTCGCATCGCCCGGCTTCTTCCATGTCACTTTGATCCCGTCGCCACCCTGCCATTCCTGCATTAAAGCCTCAAACTTGTGATATCCACTATCCAGCGTTATGGAGCCGCTGTGGCTCCATCCTCCTGAAAATCCGTGGCCTCCATACCAGGTTGCAACCTCCTTGTCGTCTATGAGGACGGCTACGGCATCGTCTCCGTCAACCGCAAACTCATATGCGCCGTCGACTGGCACGTATATCAAGCCTATGTACTGAAGCGAGTAGCGGTCGCCCCTGCCAGATACGACGGGATTCCCAACCGCGTCGACATTCGGGAGGATCTTCATGCCCAGGATCTTCTCATGGAAGAGGCTGTACCTGAACTCCGTGATGTTATCGGCGTAAGATCCCGTTTTATCGATGGAGGCCACGCCCCACTCCCTGCATATTACCAAGAGGCCATTCTGAAGGCCATCATGAGGCGGCGGCAGAAAAGTGCCGAAGTATTCTCCGTCGTCGTCGATGCCGTATATGAGGATGGCTTCTAAGGGCTTGCTACCCGCGTTCCTCGCTGAGGCCGAGAGGAGAGCCTTGTCCCCGAAATTGTAGAGGTCTAGGCTGACGATTTGAACGTCGACGCGGCTGTACTGTCTATGAAGCATCCCGGAGGCTTGAGCGTAAAGATAGAGTCCAGCCGAGATGACTATCGAGGCTAGGATGAGCGTTGCAAGTATCGGGCTGACAGCCCTGTTCCTCAACGTTCCCTCACCTCCCATCTTCGCGGCTCATCGAGTGGATGCTTGCAGAAGCCGCTTGGAACGGGGCTTAATCCCAGATTTTTTCAGGGCTTCACAGCTGGGCGGCCTGCCTCCGCACTCAGCGATATGCTCAGCTTGATAGAGCGTCAAGGCATCGTCGAGGTCCGGTAGTGACTTGAAGGTCTCAGCCACCTCAGCCAGTCCTTGTCCAGACTTCAGCAGAAAAGATGCAAGCGTATATCGTCCCAGATAAGAGACGTTTCGACCTGCCTCTACGTCAGAGATGAGACGCGAGATGCATGGAGTAACGTTCTCCACTTTAAACTCACCCGTGAATGAGAGGATCCATGGATTTTTAAGGGCGAGGTTTGGCTGCCTTAAATACTCCCGGCATCCTCCATTTCTGGTGTATAGAGGTGGCTGGGCATCAGCGGTGCAAGTCTACTCTATCCCATGAGGAAGTTGCCCTTGAAATTTTGAGGATTAGAAGGGAAGAGGAAACCGGCATCTACGAGACGAAGGAGACTCTAAGTAGGGAGGTCATATTCCCGCATGGAGCCTACGCCGAGAGTATCCTGGAGAAGCTTCAGGACGTCTTTGCCCCGATGTTCCGGGGAGTGCATGAGCGCTTCTGGGGCAGCGGCGTATACGCATGTGTCAGGAGACCATACATTCATGTTGATTGGGATCATGGCTTGGCGGAGTATTATGTTCCGACCGCTCTTAACGGCGAGAACATAATGCAGTACCACAGGATAGTCGTTAGCATCTATCCATACATGGATCATGAATTGGAGAAGTCCGAGCTAGTGAGGCTTAAGATGCCGATTAAGCCTCTGGCGGGCAGGATAGACAGCGAATCTATAATCCTGGTCGCCCCGAAAGTCTCAGACTCATATGCAAGGGAGAGGCGGAGAAGCATAAGGTATAGGGACTGTCCGGCGACGCTCCGCTACCTGAGGGGTAAGGGCATAATTTCCTTAACGGACGGGGAGATTGAGGATGCATCATGGAGGGCCGCCTCGGAGGACAAGAAGATATTCTCCAGAAGCGACTGGAGAGAGATAATGCGTAGACTATCGAGGGAGGAACGGGAGGAGCTAGATCATGCGAGGATGAGGGCTAGGAGAAGGGAGCAACTGAAGTGGAACATCAGGGGCGGAATCAACCACGCTAGGCTCATGGACCAGTACGGCTCCAAACATAAGGGCTACCGGACGCTGGTAATAATCGAGAAATCCGCAGAGAAAGCAGTAAGGAGGATCATATCGCTTCTAAGGAGGTTCTGGAGGGAAAGGGTAGTCGGCATGCTCAGGAAGCTAGAGATCCAGCCGTACCAGTACGATAACGACTGGAGAAACATGTTCAGGCCTGAATGGGGCGTCTCCAGAAGGAGAAGAAGATTCGTCGCCTACGATCCCGGATGGGACTACACGTCGAGAGACGTAAATGAAGAGAGAAGAATCTCTATTAATACTATTATTAGTAGAGGGTTGATTCCCGTCATAAAGAATATATTGAGAAGCATGGTTGCAACCTTCATATGGCCTAGTGATAAGCTGAAGGCTATAGACCGTGAGGTGTGTCAGATCAGCATATTGAAAAGCACGATTCAAGCCTTTTCCGAGGAGATAAGCCCGAAACTCGCCGCTCTAGATCCTGATAGAAGGCAACTGGCCGCCGAGCGGCTCATCAGCATGATCAAGAATGGCCTTCCTCCGCTCCGCCTCCGTTAGTTCTCTCGGCTCTCCAAGTTTTTCCTCTAGTCTTGGCTGAGGCTGGGGCTTCGGCTGAGGCTGCTGGTTAGGCTGTGGTTTAGGCTTCGGTTTTGGCTTCGGCCGTTCTTCCTTCTTCTCTTGAGGCTGAGGCGGTGTCGGTGC
>QMXE01000145.1 GCA_003661975.1 Candidatus Bathyarchaeota archaeon | reverse complement strand
GGAAGGGTATTGGCGAACGAAAAAAGCGTCTACATGCCGAAAAAGGGTTGGGGAATAATTCCGCAGGAAGCGGCGAGGCATCACGAAAGCGTTTGCTTCGAGGTGCTGGAGCGCGCGCTCGAAAAGGCGGGAATGAAAATGGAAGAAGTAGATATAATCGCGTGGTCGCAGGGACCCGGGCTACCGCCGTGCCTGCATGCTGGCGCGAGGTTCGTAAGGAAGCTCTCAAAGGATTACAAGAAGCCCGTTGTAGGGGTGAATCACTGCATAGCGCACATAGAAATAGGTCTGCTCACCACGCGCGCGAGAGACCCCGTGGTCTGCTACGTTTCCGGAGGCAACACGCAAATAATAGCGTACGTATCCGAAAGATACAGAGTGTTCGGCGAAACGATAGATATAGCGCTGGGTAACGCTCTCGATACCTTTGCGAGGGAAGCACGCCTTCCCATGCCCGGGGGTGCTCAAATAGAAGCCCTTGCGAAGCGCGGCACATACGTTCCGCTGCCCTACGTGGTGAAGGGAATGGATTTGAGCTACACAGGAATAATAACCGAGGCTATAAAAAAATTGAAGCGGGGGTGTAAACTCGAAGATTTGTGCTATTCGCTTCAGGAAACCTGCTTCGCGATGCTCGTCGAGGTAACAGAAAGAGCGCTTGCCCACACGGGCAAGGAGGAAGTTCTGCTAACGGGCGGTGTCGCAGCGAATAAGCGATTACGTGAAATGATGGAAACGATGTGCCGCGAGAGGAACGCGAGGTTTTACGCCGTAGATAGGGAATTCGCCGGAGATAACGGAGCGATGATCGCGTGGCTCGGCGCGCTCGTGTTTTCCCGAGCAGCGAGCAAATGCATCGCGAAGCGCGTTAGACCAAAGCCGCGCTGGAGAACGGATGAGGTGGAGGTCACGTGGAAGTGAAGAAGCTCTCTGCGCGCGTGCTCGCGCTCCTGCATCGCGTTCCTAAGGGTAGGGTTACGACCTATAAAGCCCTGGCGAGAGCCGCTGGCAACGAGAATCTCGCGCGGGTGATAGGAAGGATACTCTCGCAAAATAAGGAAGTGGATAAGTATCCCTGCTATAAGGTCGTGCGCAGCGACGGCAGAATAGGCGGGTATTCGCTCGGTGTGAGGGAGAAAATCCGCAGACTGAAAAGAGAGGGAATCGGGGTGAAAAATAACAGGATTATCGATTTCGAAAGAATGGTTTTCGAATTCGATGAAAAATTAAAAAGAAAAAATTAACCCGTAACCAAAAACGACCACCACGGCTTTCTTTCCTCTATGATTTCGTCGCCCACGAACTTAACCGTCTTCGGCACAGCAACTGGTATAAAGAACAGCAGTTTCGCTCTTTCCTTCACCTCCGCTCTGATCGCGGTTTGATTCCCTATTTCCTCCACATCGATATCGCTAACGTTTATTCTGTCCATCCTCTCCCTCAACCTTCGCGGCAGAATTTCTCTGAGTATCTCCTTTTTCATTAACTGCTCCCTTAACAGCGGATGCTTTCTCGATTCCCTGATCAACCTTATTTTTGCTTTTCTCTCGTGAATCGCTTCCTTAACAAGTTCCGCGTCCTGCGGATTGCTCACGATGTGAGCGATTATCTCCTCTCTGATCTCGGGGTCCTGCATAACCTCGCGAACGAGTCCCTCGCGCTTGAGTGCCGAAATCACCGCAGGTTTTGCTTCCTCCTTTTCCATAAACGCTCTTACTCCTTCGAGCATAACTTTTCTCATCATGCCGCGCTTTCTCAACTCGCGTGTTTTGTTTCTTACGAGCTCCTTAAGCAATCGCTGCTTTTCCTCCACGGAAAGATTCGTGTTGTTCAGTATCTCCTGCTTCTTCTCCTCGTACTCTTCTATTACGCTTCTCGCGCTCAGCATCTCGCGGATGCAGCTCGCGTTGAGAGTTGAGCGGTACTGCTCGTAGATTTCCAGCGCTCTCTCGCGCACCTCCTTCATCTTTTCCGCGAACTCCCTGTTTATCTCCCTCAGTTCCATCGCACATTCTTCCTTGATGCTTCCTATCTCCGTTTCATTCTCCACGGATGTTACTCTGCTTGAACACTCTTCGGATTTTTCCTCCACCTTCTCCTTATGCTCGGCGACGAGTTCCTTGAGTTCCTGCACGAGATTCTCAACTTCCTCTCTCACATCGTCAGGCAAATCCATGCACTGTAGATGCATTATAAGAAGTCTGTCGTTCAACATTTTCGTGATTCTTTTTGCGCGTCTTTTCAATTCTTCAATCTTTTTACATTCGTATTTTACCACGCAACCGCGTGAGTCAACCACAGGCTGCACTACCGTGTTTTTCGGGCACATCTCCGGTTCTACGGCGGGACATCTTTCCTCGACAGGCTTTAGAATCTCTTTTAGACATACGGCTTTAATCTCTCTGTAGGTTGCGTTAGGGTTAAGGAGGTGCTTTTCTGCAATGCATCTCATCAGTCTCTGGTGTTCGTTGAGCGCGCGTGTTTTAACGCCAACGATGAACTCGCATACCCTTCTTGCTTCGTTCTCGCTCGGTAATCGAAGATTTCTCAACTTTTCTATGCATCTCACCACGCGTGTTTCGTGCGTAACGATTTTTTTCGGTATCGGTGGAGACGGTATCTGTTTACCAGTTTCGTTACTCTGTGACGTTACATTTGGTGCTACAATCGATGTGTTGAATCCCTTTTCAATTTCTTTTGTTAAATTCTCGGGGTTGCTCTGCTCTTCCTCACTCTCGCTAACTTCTATAGCTCCTCTTAATGGTATAGCGCTTGTTTTACCGCTTGTTATTTTCTCTGCAAATCCTATGGGTAGAGAAAGTGCCAAGAAAACCGCCGTGATTACAAATATTTGCGCACCTTTCATGATTTTAATTATTTTTCGAACTGTTTTATAAATTTATCCGAAACGGGCTCTACGTCGAAAAATATATAAGTAACCTCATTCAATAATAAAAATTCATGAAATTAAAGATTTCGTGCCCCAAATGCTCATCGAAGGACGTGTGGAAGCTGGGGTTTTACAAGCATAAAGGTAAGAAATACCAGAGATACAGATGCAAAAAATGTTTCTACGTTTTCTCAGAAAGGGGTATGGACGAATTTGCGAGGATAAGATATGATAAGGAAATTGTTTTACTATGCCTGTGGCTTTACTCAAGGTTTGTTGTTTCAACCTATGATGTCGAGAAAATTGTGAAGAAATTTAAAGGAGTAAGGGTTCCTGCAAGAACCGTTCTTAACTGGGTGCATAAATTTGGAAAGGATAGAAATTTTCTCAAAGAGCTTAAGGCAAGGGATAAGGAATTTAAAAGAATTGCAAAGGTGTGGCATTTGGATGAGATGTATGTTAAAGCCAGGGGAAGAATGAACTATCTTTATGTGTGCTGCGATGAGAAATCAAGAATCGTTGCGATGCATGTTAGCGATAAGAGGGAAAGCAAAGAAGTTGTTAGATTGCTTAGAAAAGCTGTTAACAATGCCGGATATAAACCAGAAATAGTAGTTAGTGATGGATGGCACGGGTATGATAATAGAACTCTGAGGAAAGGGTTAGGGGTTAGAAAAATTAAGCATGTTATATCTCATTTTGAGAGAAAGATTGTTTTCCATAAAGGCAATCTATACTCCCTGAGCAATAACAGAATTGAAGGTTTGATTTCATGGCTGAGAAATAGATACAGGAAGTTTCGCGGTTTTAATAACATGGAAAAATTTTCTTCGTTTTTGAATTTATGGGAAATTGGTCGGATGGTGGAATAGGGAAAGTTCTTGATTTTTGTTACGAATCCTTGCTGAGTTAGATGGATTTTATATGTTTTATGGCGTAGAGCCTTGTTCTCGAAAGAATAAATCTTTCCTAAACTAATAATATGTTATGCCTCTACCAAAGACTCAACGT
>QMXE01000144.1 GCA_003661975.1 Candidatus Bathyarchaeota archaeon | reverse complement strand
TACAGGGGGATAGAACTCAGAAGACACGACACGCCGGCCTTCATGAAAGAGTTCCAGGAAAGGCTGATAAGCATACTGTTCGATGCCGACTCGGCTGAGGAGATCCTATCGATCCAGATGGAGCGAGCCATAGATTACGTATTAGAAACATGCAGGAAGATCAGAAGGAGGGAAGTTCCAATAGAAAAGCTGATCATAAGGAAAGTTCTGAGGAAAGAAGCCAGTAAATATAGGAGCAAGGTTCCTCACGTAATCGCGGCGCTTCAGGAAGCCCAAAGGGGAAAGCCCGTCCGGAGCGGAGATATCGTCAGCCTCATATATGTCAATGCGAGGCATAAGAACCCCTTTAGGCGGGTTATCTCAGCCGATATGATACTATGGAACCAATACTATGACGGAGAAAAGTATGTCGAGATGGTCTTAGACGCCGCCAAGACGATTCTGGGAGTTTTCGGCATTATAGAGAAAATAGAGCCAAAAATAGCATTATTTACAAGAAACTGTGAGCTAATAGCATCAGAGAAGACTAAATCTCTTAAACTATTATATCCAATTTAATCTCCTCTTGAATATCAGTAACTATAAAATACACCTATGTACAACCAAAATCCTAAAAATTATAGTATTCTATATTTAAAGGACCATCTATCTTTCTCTCTTTCTCTTTATGCTCTTTAGTATTGTTTTGATTGTTCCTCTTGTATTGAAAGGAAGAGTTTAGACTGGAGTAGCTCGATGAGGAGTAGAGACAAATCATAAGTCTAATCGTCAAAATTCGAAGGCAAGTTGAGTTTAGAGGGGAGAATGATCTTCTCCAAAAAAATAAAAGGAAGGTGTCCTTTTCTATTAAGTGGTGTATACCTTGGAAGAGAGTCTTTTAACATCGGAAGAGAAGGAGATCCTAGTTAAGGCAGCCAACTTGATGGACGAGTTGATTGAGACGTTAGAGGTAATGCAGGATGAAGAGCTCATTCAGGACTTGAAGGACGCCATGAGGGAAATTAAGGAGGGAAAGACGAAACCCTTGAGTGAACTCATCAAGGAGCTGAACCTTGAATCGGAAATATAGAATAGAGTTTACTCCACGATTTAGAAGAAGATTTAAAGCTCTAAGTCGTGATGTCCAAGTCAGAATTCTGCGTAAAGTCAAACTCTTGCAAGATGATCCATACTTGGGAAAACCGTTACGTGGAGAATGGAGAGGAATCTACTCGCTTCGAATAGGCAATTTTAGAGTTCTCTATCAACTAAAGGACGATTGCGTGTTCCTATTAACGGTTGCACATAGAAAAAGAATCTACCAAAGACAATCTTGAACGAAGAAAACGATAATGAAGCATGGTGAAGATTAAGTTCGACGGGGCTGATGTATCCATAAACTACGCTAGCTAGGACGGCAGCTTCCACTACCACATTTATGTATCATGGAAGGCGAATATCACCCCTCCTAAAATGAAGTTTTTACATTCAAAGGTTGGAGCTGCCGCCTATCCCACCGAACAAGAAGAACATAATCGTCTAATCGCAAAATCCCACGATTACAGCGCATACCTAAACTTCAGCAGAAGCCTAGCGAACCGGCCTAAAATCCAAGATTCCCATAGACGCCGCATTATCTTAAACCGGAAAAACGATCTACGCCTAAAACCTTGACCCCAACACGATGCATGCCGTTCTCATCTCTTTTTTAGTTTCCTTCAGGTTTGGTTGCTTCTCTTCTCATGCCTTGGCGCTTGACTTGCTTTATCGCTGACCCGACGCGCCTCATGCATTCCTCATCCTCTCTTTTTTAGTTATGGTCTCAGGTAGGATGGGAATTTTCTATGGATATCCCTTAGAACGTTAGGATCGAGGCCGCGTCTTCGAATGGAATCTTCGATTATTCTCTCTGGATCCGTTCCTTTCGGAATTTCCTTCTGAGCCTTCAGAGGAAGCTCCTGCCCAAGCCTTCCGATTTACGGATCTCAACCGCGACTACAACAAGCCGCCACGGCAAAACCCGCATCAAACGGAACCACGCAAGCTCCTCCGGCACGCAAACAAGCCTATGGGGGGTGGAAGGGCGATAATTTTATTTTTTAAGTGTTTCTGTTAAACGGCTAGAGATAACATTGTGATATAGTATTGGCTTATCTGGATATGATTTAGATAAGCATACGGAATTAGTTTGTGATTGTCCTAAAGGATTAACCTGCTTGTGCAAGTAATGATGAATGTGCATCCGATTGGTGCTGAGATACGATTTTTCCCTCCTTGGAAATGCAAGTCAGAGAGGAAACGAGATTATCCTCTGGCAGCAATTTTAATTTATGCGATCCGCCATAATGAAATGCTAAAAGCAAACCTAACAAAACTGAAAGTAAATTTTGGTTACTTCAGTTTTGAATTTCTTTTCTAATCTCTTTTCATGAGATATACTTTATTATCACCCACTCTTTCATAAACTTCCAATATACCTCTCTCTATCTTCTGATGAAGAAGGTCTATTCCTCTCTCCTTTATTAATCCATCCTTACAAGAGTGTAACCCAAAAGAATATCCTGGGCCAAGTAAAATATTTGAGTTTGGAAATTCTTTATTCGTTTCTTCAACAATATATGGTGGTAAACTTATAGCCCATTCTCCTCCAGGCGTTCCTAAGGGTGCTGGCTTAATTCCTATAATACAAGTTGGAAATCCAGTCATACGTAAAACTCCAGGTATAGTATATTGGATTCCTTCTGATTCTCCAACCTTAGGATTCCATCTTTCGTATCCAACTATAAATTTAACTAAATCCCAGTATTTCCAGTTTTTTGTTAGGAATTGGTCTAACCCATTTCTTTCTTTCATTAATTTCAAAAACAAGTTTTTATATGCATACCAATCTTCTCCACTTCTGCTCTTATTTAAAGCGATTTCCAAATTGTGTATATCATTATCTGTGAATCCAAGAAATTGGCCTACTGTATAAGATAAACCATTTGCAAACCTGTCTGTTAACCATTGCTGATAGCCTGGTTTATAAGTTTCGTAAATTTTAGAATTATAAAAACCACTTGCAATTTTCTTGTATTCATCGTAATCTTGTAATAGATCGATTTTTGCACCTTCTATTCCTGCTATTATTTTATCGTCTTTTATGCTGTAGGTTGCTGCTGGCAGATAGAATAGTTTGAATAGTGCGATTCTCAATTCGTTCTTGTCTGGATACAATTTTGTTAGTTCTGTTGAGTTGTACCATGGGAAATCTCGGTTGTATAGTTTATCTTCTCCACCTAACTGAGGGGCAAATTGAGAATACAAATTCCACTGGAGTAAAATTAAGTCTAAAATTCTTTTGTCAGAGGCTGTAAGGTTTTTCTCGTAATATTTTATTCCGTATGGATTGTCGAATATGCTCCATGCATTAGCTATTATCTTTCCGTTCAAACCTAAAAGCATCTCTGGATGGTTTTTTATGTTGAAGGTTTGGCTGATGAGTTTTAGTGTTTTAGCTGTTAGCCAAGTTTCCCTTGCAGAATTAGGAATTAGATAAACATCGCTTGAGTTAACGCTTTTAAAGATTAACGGAGAGAAATCGACTAAGTATTTTCCTTCTTGCTTTTGAGTGCAGTTGGCTAAAAGCCATAAAGTGTTTTTGTCTAATTTTGGCAGATTTAACTGCTCGTTAGCTATTGTAACGTTATTCAAAGCGTTAATAGTCGGTGAAAATAAGTTTTTATCTTCAAGGTTGAGCTCTTTATAGAGTTTTAAAGCGTTTAAGAATAAAGAGTTTCTATCAGCTGTAATTTGCGGATCTCTTAAGAATTTGTCGGAAATTATTTTGAATAGGGTTGAATTTGTCGAGTAGACTGGTAGAGCTATCTGGTAGTCCTTAGCGAATTGCGGATGATCTTTCAGGAAGTTTAGGCCGTCGTAACC
>QMXE01000143.1 GCA_003661975.1 Candidatus Bathyarchaeota archaeon | reverse complement strand
CTGAAGACGTGGAACACTTTTTCCTCGTCGATGCCTATCCCGAATGCCTTCGCTACCTCGATCGTCCGCTTCGTTATCCTGCTCTTGGTCTTGAATGATTTATCGACCCTTAGCTGGAGTAGGCAATGTTTCTCGTCTTCGGTCAGGCTTATCCTCAGCTTCACCATCGCGGCTCATCCATCCCGGCCATGAGAGCTCTCAACAGCTTGAGTAACTTATCGAGGAGAACGGTTTCGCCGGCGCCCTGAATCACCAGATCTATTTCAGAGAACTCGCCGACGCCCATGACCGTGTTTAATACGGCCAATAATCCGGCCAAGAAAATGGTCTTCGATAGCTTCCGGGGATCAAAGCGCTCGCCTTCGAGCATGTTCTTTGAGAGGGCGGTGAACGCGTAGAGGCATCCTCCGATGAAGACCGCGGCCAAGACCTCGGGTCTCATCAACCTCCATCAGGAGATTTCACGCGTTTTTCGCATCTCCGAGAATGGATTTTATGGTTTCGAAGTTTTCCTCGAACCACTTTTGGGCGTTCCTTGAATTCCATTTCGGCCACTTCTTCTTGTCGAAGGTTATGGCCGCGACCTTCAGCCGCCCCGACTCCTCGATCAATGTTAGGTGGATTCCCCGATCCCGATCTATTACGAGGTCCTTGGCGGATCTGAGGTCATATGCCTCGGATTCTCGGAGCCTGATCACGACCGATTCTGCGGATTCTATTATCTTCGCGGATTCAGGTGCTTCCTCGGTTATCGGGAACCCGAGGTTCTTGAGGAGCTTTCTCACCTCGGATCTCGTGAGCGCGGGCTCGACGTGCGGCGGAGTCGAGTAGAATCTCTGGACATCTTCTAGGGTTATCTTCGGCTTCTCTGGTATGCCCCAGTTGAATCGGACATCGGCCTCAGCGGGATCGATTCCAAGACTCTCCAGTAGGGGATCATAGATCTCGCGTTCGACTATCCTCTTAACGGATCGCTGGATCGCCGTGACCAGGTTTCCGAGAAGCCTGTTTGCCTCCTTTGCGCTCGCCTCCGTGAACCCCGGCTTCGTGAACAATCTGAGTATCGAGTTCATCAGCCCGAGGGTTACCTTGTTGTCGAGGTACTCCACGTATGCGTCGAACCTCGCCCTCGGATCCATCCTCACGTCTATGACCTTTACCTCCTGGTTGGTCACGATGTCCTCGCCGGGGAGCATGAGCTTTATCTTCTCGGCGTATTCCTTCTGGGCCTCGCCGCCGATCCTTGGGAACTGGTAGATATGTCTGGGAGGATACTTCATCAAGACCTTCCACATAGCCCACTCCATACTCCACTTGATGTCATAGTAGCTGGGAATCTGGTAGGAGAGGTTTCTATCCGGGTCGTAGATCGTCCTCCACTCCATCAGCGGCCGGTTTATCGGCGAACCCAAGACATCGTTTCCATGCTTGATGAAGTAGAAGTGGACGACGTCTTTGAAGTCTATCTTCGCCGATGCGCCGGTTATGGTCTGGATCTCCAAGGCCCTTATCTCGGAGTCGTCTCGGTGGATCGCGGTTATCGAGGGAAGCGGGATATTCCTCAAGCCCACGATTTTCCCGGATTCGCGTACCCTGAGCCAGAAGCTGTTCCCGGCCCAGAGCATCTCCGAGATCGCCTTGAACAATAGCTGATCCATCCCAACCCTCTGATTGAACTCGTTCACGATCTTCACCGCCTCCTCCTTTCCGGAGACGTGGAATCCGGGTCCGACGACGAACGCCGTCATGCACATCACGGCGGTGTAGGTGTCTGGGTCTTTGAGGAAGCACTCGAGCCTCCTCCTGAAGACGCTGCCGGGAGTTACGCTCGATATGCTTGGAGACGCGGACGAGACCTCGAAGAACCCGTTACTCTCCCTCAGCCCAAGCTTCTCCAAAACCCTATCCAAGAACCTCATCAAGCACCCGAGAACCCGGGCGAGAATTTTACGCATCTAGATGCGTAATATCCTCTGAACAAGCCGCTTCAAGCGATGAGCCTGGAGGTTTTGGGCTGGGCTAATGGATCCCTGAGGATCAAGGGCGTTCTGGCGCCAGCTAGGGTGAGCCGAAACAACAGGCTGTATCTCCCAGAGGAGCTGAAGAAGATGGCTGAGGAGCTCGATGGCAGGGAGGTTCCGGTATACTGGGAGCACGTCTCGGCGCGGAACGCGGTTGGGAGGGCGCGGATCAGGTGGGATGACGTGAATAAGGTGTTGAGGTATGAGGCGGAGATATTCGACGAGGAGGCCGCCGAGAAGATTAGGAGCGGCGTCGTGAAGCACGTGAGCCTCGGCGCGGACTACGAGGTGATCGACCTAGTAGATGACATAATCGTTCCGAGGAACCTCCACCTACGCGAGATCTCGCTCGTAGCGGTCCCCGGAATCCCGGAGGCCAACATAGAGATAATTGAATCGATCAGGCTGAGGGCGGTTGAGCGGGCGGTTCAACTCCACGAGACCCCGACAGCGCCCATCGACAGGCCATGGGACAAGCAACGCGCCGTCGAGTCTCTGAGGAGGTGGGCGAGCGTTGATGGAAGCGGAGACAAGGAGTCTATCGACTGGGAGAAGTATAGGCTCGGGTTCGCGTGGTACGATGAGGAAAATCCAGAGGAATTTGGTAGCTACAAGCTCCCGCACCACGAGGTAATCGACGGAAAGCTCTGCGTCGTCTGGAGGGGCGTTGCGGCGGCGATGGCGGCGCTCTTCGGGGCCAGGGGAGGTGTGAATATCCCTGAAAAAGACGTGAAGGATGTCTATGAGCATCTCGCAGCGCATTACAGGCAGTTCGAGAAAGAGCCGCCGAGCCTTGATAGACTCGTGGAGCTGTCGAGGCTCATGGAGCCTGTTAAGAGCTTCAAGCTCTTGGAATGCGTCGGATTAATCGACGAGGCGTATGCGGCGCTCAAGGAACTGTTCGAGGAATCCCTGGACACGCGACATGCGAAAAATACTCTGACCACCTCGGTGGTCGGCGTGGGAGAGATGGAGGAAAAGAAAGATGAAAAAGTGATCGTCGAGAGATTGGATCCGGAGCCCAGGACGTTCGGCGAGCTCTGCAGACAGATTGGGAAGAGGATCGCGGAGAGCGTCAAGCTGAAGGCTAGGGAGGCGGTAACCGGGACGAGCGATCAACCGGTCACCCACGCTATGCCGTTGTTCAGGATCCCGGCTGGAGCCCCGCTTGGATTGAGGGCGTTCGGGGAAGTCGTGGCGCTTGAGAGGGGTGAGAAGACGGCGACCCTCCCGATCATAAACTCGATAACCTTCAGCGAGCTGACGCCTGGAACCGAGCCTACCGAGGCAACCCAGACCATAACCTTCGCCGAGGTAACGCCAACCGAATACGGCGCAATCCAGAGCTTCACCTACGTGGACGCGGAGCGGATGACCGAGGATCTGGGAGCGGTTATCGCGAGGTGCTTCGCGGAAGCCGCCCAGCTTAGCTCCGACGACGTGATCCTACAAGAACTGGATTCGGCTGCGGGCGCGACGATAACCCCGGGTGGGAAGTCCGAGTCGGAGTTGACGGCAGATGACAAGTTCACCAGCGACCTAATCCTCTCCGCCTTGACGAGGCTGAGAAACGAGAACGTCGCATTCGCTCCGGGAGATCTCGTACTCGTCCTGCATCCAAAGCAGTACGAGGATCTGCTGAAGGAGGACTACGTGAAGACCGCTATGCAGTTCGGGACCTTCGACCCGCAGACAGGAGTGATAGCGAGGCTCTTCGGAGTCGACATCTTCGTCAGCCCGAGGGTGAAGACGGGGACCGGAAGCGGCGTGACAACCTACCACGCAGTCCTCTTCAAGAAGAAGGACGCATTCATAATGGCCATAAGCAGGGACCTGTTGATCGAAACCTTCAGAGATGTTAAGGCCAGGAAAGTGTACGTCGCCGGGAGCCACTGCAT
>QMXE01000142.1 GCA_003661975.1 Candidatus Bathyarchaeota archaeon | reverse complement strand
TCATTAAGCACATTAAGTGACACCGTTAGTTCACTGAAGAGTGATGTCAGCTCGCTCTCCGATGTCGTAGGTAGGTTAAGCGACATGGTGCACACGCAGGCATCTGATATTAGCAAGCTCAGCAGCTCAGTTGGCACATTAAGCAGTACGGTAGGAGATCTCGCTGCTTCCGTCGGTTCACTCAAGAGTGACGTGGAGAAGCTCACAAGCGACGTTAAGGCTCTATCATCGGCCGTATCAGCCACTCAATCGGCAGCCGAGGAGGCATCTAAGGCAGCGTCAAGCGCTCAGTCAGCAGTATCCGGATTACAGATGGCAGTGTACGGAGCCGTTATACTATCGCTTATAGCAGCCGTTGCAGCCATAATCTCAATAATAATCGTTCAGAGAAAGATAGCCGGATAGACCCTCTAAAAGGCCCATAATAATCCCCCAATTTTTTGTATTAAAATGCTCAAGCTAATTCTTCATTTAGAATCTTAACTATTCTCTCACTTGCCCTTCCATCCCCAAATGGATTCGGCCAATCAGGTCTTCTCTCAAGCATGAGCTCAGCCTTCTCAACTATCGCTTTAGGCTCAACCCCAGCTAAAACGTTAGATCCAACCTCCAAAGTTTCAGGCCGCTCAGTATTATATCTAAGCGTTACGCATGGAACACGCATTATGCAAGTCTCCTCCTGAACTCCACCAGAATCAGTGAAGACGAGCCTTGCATACTTTTCGAGTAGAAGAAAGCTAAGATAATCCAGCGGCTCAACAAGCCTCAATCCCTTCGGCTTCAAGTTAAACTCTCTCATCCTCTTAGCTGCTCTCGGATGAATGGGATATATCACTGGAAGGCCAAACCGCTCATTAACGAGCTCCAGCCCCCTGAGAATCTTACTGAACCTAAACCTGTCATCGACATTCTCTTGGCGATGAACAGTAACCAAAAAGAATTCATGCTTCTCCAAACCTAGCCTTTCAAGGATGCCTCTCCTATGCTCCGCGATCCTCAAATTCCTAAAGAGGGCATCAACAACCGTATTTCCAGTAACATAGATCTTCTCATCTGATATGCCCTCCCTAAGGAGATTACGCCTGGAGATCTCGGTTGGGGCGAACAGGAGATCCGAGCAGTGATCAGCAAGTAAACGATTTATCTCCTCTGGCATGCTGCGATCAAAGCTTCTCAATCCAGCCTCAACATGCCCCACTGGAATGTGAAGCTTCACGGCGGCCAAAGCCCCGGCCAGCGTGGTGTTCGTGTCTCCCTGAACGAGAACGACATCTGGTCTCTCGTGCATTAGAACCTCCTCAACCCCCATCAATATCCTGCCAGTCTGAAATGCATGGGATCCAGATCCAACCTCAAGATTATACTTGGCATCTGGAAGCCCGAGCTGCTCAAAGAAGACCCTATCCATACTATAAGAGTAATGCTGGCCGCTATGAACAATGAAGTAATCCAGCCCTAAACGTTCAAACTCGAAAATTATCGGAGAAAACTTTATGATCTCAGGCCGTGTCCCAAGAATTATCGAGACCTTCATCCCGGACATGCCGCCTAACAACTAGACAGCCACAAAAGAAGCTAAGCGCCTACCGAGAGATCCTCCGAACCCTAAATATTACTGTTCCTCCGTTAGTATAGGGCCTGCCAGGGTCCACGCACTGAATATACGCGTGCACCCTATCTTCAGGCTTAGTTAAACCCAAAACTACAGGGTCAACTCCATGGTCAAGTGCGACAACATAATGCAGAAGCGTAGACAGGGCATGTATGCAGACGGCATCCGTCCTATCAAGCAGAAGATTAGGCCCATCAATAACCATCTTGTCGCCGACCTTATAGACCGGGCAGTAGCCCCTAACCTCATATACCTCGATCTCAAGCATCCCTCAATCCCCTCAGAAATTCAATCACTACTAAGATTCAGCATACAAACTTAAAATTTTACCCTAAACAGCAAAGTAGAGAGGAAACTTAAATAATCATTTATATAAGCAAAATTATGCAACGATAAAATTACCTTATCTCCATCTAGAAAGGGTGAATGCTCCTGGAAGCCTCAAAAGTAGCAGTAGGCTCAATCTACCTGACAATGCGAAACGTGCTCACAACTATAATTGGAGCGTTGGGGCTCGCCCTACTGGCACGGGCAATAACGCAGGAGGACATGGGAACACTAGCAGTGCTAACGCTGATAATGGGCCTAGCCCAATTAATCTCAGACTTCAGCCTATCATCAGCACTGTCGAAATACGTGGCGGAACTAAAAGGAAGGGGAGAGGACTTCTCAGCATACTTCATGGCTACCCTGACATTCAAGACGATGCTAACAGCCATAGTATCCGTTATACTCTCAGCGTTCGCCTGGAACCTGGCATCTACAGCCCTAAAATCGCCTGCGCTTAGCAGCCTCATAGTTCTCGCGGCAATAGATGTCTTCTTCGCATCGTTCATGCTTACATTCAACGGTCTACTCTTAGGAGCCGGATTGCTCGAGAGAATGGCGATCTGCCAGGTCCTCAGCACCCTCTCCAGATGGATTGCCATCCTAATCTTAGTCTATAATGGATACGGAGTATATGGCGCAGTTATGGGTTGGATAATCGGTGATCTCTCAGGCACAATGATATACGCCGCGGCGTCCATCCGCCTAATAAAACTCAAAAGAGGTATAATTGGAGAGTCCATGCGCCTATTACCATCGCTCCTAAACTTTTCTTGGCCCCTCCTGATATCTTCGCTGATACTATTCCTCTCTAACTGGTATGATCAGGCGCTTGTGATGATATTCCTTCCACTCGAAAGCGTAGGCATATACAATGTAAGTTATAGGGCATTCAGCGTCTTAGCCGGTCTATCCACGGCATTAGGTCAAGCGCTCTTCCCATATTACGGCATGACCTATGGCAGAGGAGATCATGAGGCTATTAGCTCGGCTATTAAAAGGGCAAGTCGATACACGATGCTGATAATCTTCCCATTAACGCTTGGGTTATCTGCGACTGCAAGGCCCGCGATAACGCTTTTCGCTGGACAGCAGTATGAGCCAGGATGGTCCGTTCTAGCGATAATGTCAATATTCGGCTTGGCATATGGAATCCTGCCAGCTTTCTCAGGCATACTTATGATATATGAGAAGACGAAGACCGTTATGCTTTTGTATCTGCTCTCGATACTCTCCAGTCTGCTTCTCCTACCAGCAGTCGCCCCCCTCGGATTGAATGGCTTAGCGATAATAAAAGGAGTCTCAATAGTCGTGACGTTAGCGCTGGTCATGCATTTCACATCTAAGGTTGTTAGGATTGAGATAGATAGAGAGGCTTTCCTGAAGACCCTTATCTCGGCGTCCATCATGGCCGCCGTAGTCCTCGCCGTTCAGCATATCTACTACAGCAAGTTTCTGCTGCCACTATACGTTGCGGTTGGAGCCGTAATATACGTGGCGGAGATAAGAGCCCTTAAGATGCTTGTTCCACGGGACATTGAACTGCTCGTGAAGATTATAGGGGAGAGAAATGCCGCCTTGATCAGCAGGTTGATGGGATGTGATGGCGGCGAAAAGAAGGAGTGATCACGCTAAGAAAGATGCATCTCCGCTTTCCATGCGAAAAGTATATATGTTGGATGAGCCTCTTGACTCAAAACTTTATGAGGCCTAATAATGTCTATGGGGCAACGGTTACCAATTCTGGTTTTGAGGGAGGGCTCTAGGAGATCCCGTGGAAGGGACGCTCAGCACAGTAATATTATGGCCGCGAAGGTGATCGCTCAGGCCGTTAGGAGTTCGCTTGGCCCTAAGGGAATGGATAAGATGCTCGTGGATGATATGGGCGATGTTACGATCACAAGTGACGGAAGGACGATCCTTGAGAGGATCAATGTTGAGCATCCAGCCGCTAAGATGATGGTTGAGGTTGCGAAGACACAGGATGATGAGGTTGGGGATGGAACTACAACATCGGTTGTTTTTGCCGGAGAGTTACTCTCTAAGGCTGA
>QMXE01000141.1 GCA_003661975.1 Candidatus Bathyarchaeota archaeon | reverse complement strand
CTTTATGAATCCTTCATGGCTTAATTTCTCGCTGTCTCTCCTCATTAGCATCTTCTTAAGTTGGCTAGAGAAATCACTTTCTAATGCGAATTGCCCCCATCTCTCGTATTTCTTATTTTCAAATAGAACTTCCAAATCTAAGTATCTTATTTTTCTTATTTCCTTTATTTTCTCTCTTACTTCAGGCCTCCTAAGCAATATTTCTGGATTGGACGGAAGGAAATATCTCTCTCCCAAGTTCTTAGTTGAGATCAAAGGGAATGCTGAGCTTACTTTGAGCTTCTCCATTAGCGGTCTTACTCTTACACCTATTCTAGATGCTGTCGAAATTATTCCGCCAAATAGTAAATCTGAGTCTGGATGAAAGTAGTTCGGGTGTAATTTCATTTTTGATCCGTTCTTAGGATACATCTTAATCATAATCCTCTGCGTCCTCATTTCCCTACCTCAAGTTGAGATAATGCATCTGAAATTTCTTCTAGACTCTTAACCTCCTTTTCTCCCCTAGTTAGATATTCCTGATCAGTTATCTCCTTCCTCACGATCTTAATTTCTGAGAATTTTATTCTACCATACCCTCTGGTTCCGCTACCACCCAAATAGTCGTCCTCTAGTAACTTCATTGCCTTTAATAAGCTCTTTTCTATTATTTCCGTGTCATCTCCATCATATAGGTTGAAGATCATTCTGAATCTGAATTCAGTCCCTGCCGGAACTCTCTCAGGGAATCTAGGAGTTGCCCTAGAACTCAATCTATCTATTACGTTTTCTCCCTTTATCTCAGTTTCTATTTCTTCCTCTTCTGAGATTTCGTCCCTAGATTTTAGTCCATCCTCTCGGAAATACACTTCCGGATATAGATCACATACTATTAGTCTAGTAGGTTCGGAGCTCTCCTCCTCTCCAGGTCTACCGAACACCTTACAGACAATGCAATCTCTGTTATTGCATATGTGTATCCAAGAATTCCCAACTTTTCTCCAACCATATCTCTCTGGATCGTCATCTCTTATCCTCGATATATCGAAGGTAGACCTCTCTAAGAGGGACCTCATCTTCCCCTTCAAACTGCTTCCTGGAATGTAAACTCTACCGTATCCATCCCTTATTACTGGGTTATCCAAGCTACCTATTTCAAATCCAGCTTCTGGACTTCCTATATGTATTCCACTTAGTAGAACTAGCTTTCCCTCGAATATTATCTTTTCTTTGAGCCTCATTTACCTCCCTCCTGTTTCAGAATAGTACTTATGATATGCCACAACTGCCTCCATAAAGGAGCAGAAGTTCTCTAAATGTTCCTTTTTAGAATAAGTATTGTCCAATATCTTATCCGTCATTACCCTAATTGCTTCGTAAAATTTCCTTATGTCCTTCATTCTCCCTGCAGAATGAGCTAATCTTGCCCTTATCATTGCTATCCTTTTTAAAGCCTCATCTATACTGTTTTCCTTTGCCAATCTTCTTACTATCTCTACTTCACTGTATACTTTCCTTAATTGATGCGTTTTCACCTTCTTGAACTTCTTAGCCACTTCCTCCGCTAGATTATTCCACTTACTCCAGTTTTCCCTACTTGGATTCATTATTAATTTCACATCCTCTTCATTCAAGGTATCCTCCTCACTCGAGGGTACGCCTCTCCTCCTTCTCAAGAGTCGCCACCTCCCCATTACGGTTTAGTCCAAATCTCACAAATTCTAGAGGATAGTCTCAATATTTCTAGATTGATACTCGAAAGACCAAAGACTGATTTCTTTTCCAGTATGTTCACAAATAACTTCCATATTTCATCGAATATCTCACTCTTGTTCCATTCTTCTTTAAGCCTGTACTTCACCCTATATATTTCCGGCACAGATAACACTTCCTTCTCCTCTATCTCTCTCAGGCTGTTTTCTATCTCATCTGCAGAGGAGAAGAGTTTCCTGAAGGTATTTCTCCCAATTTCCTCCCTTAGATACAGTTCTATTAATTTTTCGGCAATATCATTTATTTTCTCGAATTCGCATTTCTGTCCCTTTATCAAACTCATTCTGACCGGAATTCCGAATATTGATATTCTACACTTCGTTTTTCCACAAAGTCTCAGGAACTTAGGAACTTCTTTTAACATCCTACTTAGATCCTGACTTCGTCTCAGGTCATCCACAAAAGAAGTGATACATTTACAGAGATGCTTCATTGATGCTTCTTCAATATATGCGAACTGGTCTGGGTATTTCTTCTTAACTTCCTCTAGATACTCGCTCACCCTATTACAGAACCAATCCCTATTATTAACGATCTTTTCTAGATCTAGGTCGTCTCTCGGCCCGATATATCCTTTGTTTATCATATATTCACGAAGAGACTGTGCTTTGGTTTCTTTAGCCATTTCCAGTGAGTCGGTACATATCTCGAATGCTCTCCTTATCTTGAATTTAGTATCAAACAACTCTATACTCATTGACATGGTTACCGAAGGGTTCCAGCACGTATACACTCTAAATTCCTCGTAAATTCTTTCGGAGAACTTGTATATGGTGTCCCAAGGACCAATTAACAGAAGATCATCTCCTCCAGAATAAACTAGATAAATCTCTCTGCTCAGATCAATCTTAGTCCTTGGATTGTCTAGTCCCTTCTTCTCTTTGGTGAATAGTTTCATTTCATCGTGCATCAGTTTGGGAACTATTCCAGAAAAGAATATGTTAAACAGCGTAGATACAAAAGATATCCTAGACATTGATTTGTACCTTCCAAATCCACGCGATATTATGTCTCCTAGTGAGTCTACGTCTCCCTTTAGCATGCCGTATTTCTTGAATCCTGTTCTTTTTTTACTTTCTTCGGTCAAATCATCTATTGATCTTATTCTTCCATTAGAGTCAAGCGGATACATTATCGGAAGAAAGACGAATTTATTCCATTCACTTCCAGTTATGTGGGGATTTATCGAGAAGTCGTCAGCGCTCCCGTCTTCTAGGAACTCATATGAGAAAGTTCTTCCATCTATTTTGAAGACAAAATCTCCGTTGTCCGAGTTTCCTACTCTTAAATATCTCGCCTTCTTCATTTTCTCTGAAACGTTTAACACCTTCCGGTGATTCTTACATAGTATTAGTGGCCTTTCTTCACCAATTTCAGACAGTTCCTCATTTGAGCCACATATGTCACAGGCCCTATATCCGAATTCTGGATCATATTCTACATCTCTATGTCTTAAGAAAAGGGGATTGGTCTTTGACTTCTCAAGTCCCTTATCTACCCCCATCTCAATGTGAAGAGCTAATAACATGTCTTCTCCGTTAGTTAGAGTTCCAGTCTGGAGTTCAGACGGACTTACATCTATTTTAGCTAATGACACGAATATTTTACCGTTCTCTAAACTGGATACGCTCCTATACACCTTTTCCTTTATTTTTGAGAATTCGTCATCCGATATTTTGTGGGAAAGTATGTAAAAGACTCCCCCAGAGTTGAAGATAACGTTGAATTGGGAAAGGTGAAGTTCTTCAACGATATATCTGCTAATCGCTTCTGAGAGTAGCTGAAGTCTCATGCTATTAGATTTCAACACTCTTATAGCGTATCTCTCAGGGGTAGAAGATATGTAACTCTGAATTCCAGACAAATCCCCGCCTATTATAGAGAGACACTTAGAATGAACATTGGACGGATTTTCCTTTAGTTCATTCTTTTTTATTAGACCCCTTTGTAATGCTCTGAGGATTGCAATCGAGATAGCTCCAGTTAATCTCGAATGATCATATAAGGATATGTCTGGGATTGCACCCTTGTTTACTCCGGTTGGAGAGATCGATGGAACGAATAAAGTGAATCTCATTAACCATGAGTTCAATGCGTCTAGATCTAGCTTTTCTGGGACTTCTTTAATCATTTTTTCATACAATTCCTTGAATGCATTTTTAATCCCAATTGGTTCAACGGATCTTCCTTTTATTATTATTCCTTTCTCCAGTAACTTAGTGGGAGACCATTTCCTGAAGTCAT
>QMXE01000140.1 GCA_003661975.1 Candidatus Bathyarchaeota archaeon | reverse complement strand
TTAAATAGTTTCGGGAATTGAGGGTTGACTTTTAAGTTTAAGCTGGTCATCCTCATATTCGTCTTTTCGGCTCTATTCTGCCCATTAGGTCTCATCTCAAGCGCTGGCGAATATGTATATTATAGGGCTGTTCCGTCGAGAATCTATTATGCGAAGCTCAGAGGAGCTCTTACCGGTCAGGAAGAATATGACTTGTCGAAGGAATTCACTATTGATCCATCGTCGATCGCCAATTATGGGCTTCTCTGCATCGCCGCCGCGGAGAATGATACCATAGTTGGAGTTTATGAGATGCCCAGCAATAGTCTGATATCAGAATGCAGATTGAACGAGATGAGGAAGCACTTCGCGAAGATACCGAATGGAACACTTTTCAAAGTGGTCTCAAATAAAATATTGTCCGTCCTTCTTGTGGGAGGAAACGTTGCTGGAAGAAAACTTGAGCCCGACCTGCCAGAGGCATCCGTTGCACAGGCCTTTTATACACGCAGTAAGGGAAGCTTTGTTGGTAGGGAATTCATATTTATTGTATTTGATACTCTCCCTCTCTTAAGTGGGGGAGATTCTCGGTTTTTCTGCCTTTGCGGCTTCATCATACCGAGTTTTGGGCAGTGTCAAGGGCGCCCCTGCTGTGGGCATGTTAGTCCACAGTCCACTTGAGTATGTTCATGGCTCCGTTGTAGTCTGCGTTGCATGTGTATCCGTAGTTTGGGCATTTGAAGAGGCTTCCGACTTGGATTCCTTTATGCCCGCATTTATGGCATGTCTTTGAGGTGTTTCTTTCGCTTATCTTGATGACTTTGATTCCGAGCCATCCCGACTTGTATTCTATGAATCGGCTTAGCCTGTAGTATAGGAATCCATTATTGAGCTTCCTGCTGAACCTTCGACCTTTACATCGTTGATGCCAGAAAGCCCTCTACTTTAGGGGGGAGTGTCAACTGCGAATTCTACCGTTCAGACCTATATCTTCGCTTATAAGGAGAACGTCGCCGCCATCGATGATGTGCCCATTAGATGCCAGCAGACTCATACTATATGATAACAACTGGTGGATTTCATAGAATTAGATCTAACGGGGAACTCATTGTCCAATTGATACACTGGCCTCTAACCCCTCCATTTCAGGGTATAGAGTCTTTCGGCACGATTGTACCATGCACTCAGACTATAAGCATAAAACCGAAAGTTAGATTCACACCTCTAAGAGGTGAGGGGTTTCCATTAACATATCTGGTCGCAGCTGTAATATCAATTGGTGTGATAGTGGCTCTAGTACTGCTTGTGAGAAAATACAGGAGGGGGATTTAAGGAGAGCGAAAGATCGCCTTCTATGAGAAGACGAGCATTACAACCATATTTCTCAGGATGTGTAGACGTGAACTTGGTATGATGGCATATTCTGGACTATTCCATTGGAGATCCTACATTTCCAGATGAGACATCAGACGATTCGCTTGGGTTATAAGTTGAAGATTCCTCCTTTACTGGAAACTCTGATACTTCCTGCGCAGGTGACATCGAATCTTCCGTAGCTTCCTTTTCAGCCTCCGACTCCTGCTCCTTCACCTGAGACTCCTCATAAGTGATCACTGTCTGCTCCGGTTGAGGCTCCGATGGCTTCTCTTCAGGCTCTGATACCTCTTTCTCTTCGGGAACTGTGGGCTTCTCCCTCGCCGCCTCCATAGAAGGCCCTTGAAGTGAACTTCTAATATCATTCAATTCCCTCTTGGTAGCTTCCAGCCCAAGCAGTATTGCTTTGTTCTCCTTCTCGTAGATCTCGTCGCTGATGTCTCCTGCAGCATGATGGATCTCGAGGCTTGCGAGAAGCAATTCGAGGGAGCTCAATTGACTCTCAAGTTCCTGGGCTCTAGTCGCCATCTTATCCTTCAGTCTACTAAGGTTACTCTCTAACTCGGATATCGCCTTTGCAATCTCGGACTTCAGGTATTCATAGGTCGATTGAGAGATCTTGCCCTCCGCGAATAGATTCTCTAGCGCCTGCTTCTTCTTCTTAGTAACTTCAAGCTCCTTACTAATTAACTCGAAAGAGTATTTCCATAGACTCAAATTTAACACCAGAAGAGACTGAAGGGATCAGAAAGATAACTTTTGCCAACACGCATGAATATCTCAACATAATAATCTTCCAAGAAGATAGGCATTTCAAATAGTCTTACAATAAATGCTGAAAAGATAGTATATCAACAAAAAATTTATTTATGTATATATAATGGCGAATAAGTATGATTGAGATTATACAAGACGAGAGAAAATTCCTACGGGAGCTCCAAAGGAGAACTATAAGAAATTTTCCGGACATTCTGATCCTGCTGATCCTTCACGAGAGGCCTATGAGCGGATACAATATATAACGCTTATCCTTGAGAGACTCTGGGTCTTCTTAAGTGCTGGATCCGTCTACCCGATGCTTCATGTCATGGAGAGGAAAAAACTGATCAGGAGATACTGGGATGGAAGAAGGCAAGTTTATATATTGACGGAGAAGGGGGAGGCTCTCGTGGAGATGACTCCAACACTATCCGATGCCATCCAAAACCTAGTTTTAAGCATCCTCAAAATTAAACGAGCTGAGCCTATAGAGGCTATTAATACATCGCATCTGAGTTAACTGTTAATTTTAGCACTTTTATATTGCGAAATATAAGAACTTTTTTAAGTTACCTCCCTAAAGAATAGTTTAGTGCTCGTGGAGATGGACGACGACATGGAGAAGGGCGTTCCAGCCGTAAAGGTCGTTGATATTCATAAGGTCTATCGGCTGAAGGGCGAGGAGGTTCATGCTCTCAGGGGGATAAATCTGGAGGTTCCTCGCGGCGAGTATCTCTCTATTATGGGTCCATCAGGCTCAGGAAAGACTACATTCTTCAATATGGTTGGGGGAATAGACACGCCTACAAAGGGGAAGGTCTACATTGACGGTGTAGACTTGTCTAAGATCCCGTCGAAGTCCATGGCTTGGCTTAGATGCAAGAAGATCGGCTATATATTCCAGACATTCAACCTTATACCCGTCCTAACAGCCCTAGAGAATGTTGCCTTGCCCATGATCTTTCTCGGGGTGCCTAGGGAGGAGAGAGAGAAGAAGGCGGCCGAGCTCTTAAAGTCGGTTGGCCTAGGCGATAGGCTTTATCACAGACCGACGGAGCTCAGCGGAGGTCAGCAGCAGAGGGTAGCCATCGCTAGGGCATTGGCTAATGATCCATCACTTATACTTGCGGATGAGCCTACCGGAAACCTTGACCTTAATACTGGATTCGCCATTGTCCAGCTACTCTATCGCCTGAAGGCTGAACGTGGAACAACGATTATCTGCGCCACTCATGACTTAAAGATGATCGACATAAGCGATAGAGTCGTGTTTTTAAGGGATGGGATGATAGAGAATATTGAGAGAAGACGTGCACTTATATTAACAGCTGAGGAATTTGAGAGTGAATAGGATTTAGGGGGATGTTGAATGTCTGAGGAAGAATATGTTCAATGTCCATGTGGAAGGATAATAAAGGATCCAGAGGAGTATAAGGTTGTATATTTGAAGCATGAGATGAGGGAGATCGATATTCTCTGCCCAAACGACTCCTGCTACCTCAGAGAGCTCGGATACATAAAATTCGATATTGTAAATGGAAAGGCGAAATTTAAGGAGGCATCGTTCTATCCGCCGTTCGTCACTTGGAACTCTGGGCGGCTGGGAGCCGAAAAGGCAACGGTCATTCTAAAGGAGCATCTTAAGAAGATAGCCAAAAGAGTAGACTGGGATAGGCTTGCAATAACCGAATCTCCGAGTAAAACCTAGAGGCTAAAATATTAGTTTGGATGGGGGGAGATGTTGAATGTGGACTATTTGGCGTGCAGTTACGGGTGAATGGTGCATTTCAGATGCCTATGGAACGACGATAACAATTGGAGGAGAAGAGGAGATTAAGGCATTAATCAACGAGCTTCAAAAAATACTTGAAGAATCCAAGAAGAAAAATGAGTAGCATGAGATGG
>QMXE01000139.1 GCA_003661975.1 Candidatus Bathyarchaeota archaeon | reverse complement strand
ACGTTACCGAAACCCGTTTTTGAAAAACCATACTGGATTAGCATTATCGCATTGCTATTTCTATATTGGATAATTTTCATCAACTGGTATTCCAAATCTAGGAAGAAATAAGCTATGGCGCCCTCTCTGCCAGCTCATCGAATCATCAGGAGTGTGCATGAAAGAAAGGGGCAGAAAAGCTCGAAACCTCGCTTAATGTCATATAGGAACCCCCTCTCATGAAGTATAGTTGGGAGATGCTTCTCGATGCCGCTTTATAGGCGGCTATGCTGACCACGGTTCCCACGGCCACCGTCATGGCGGTTGCGGTGTAGAGGTCTAGGAATTGTGGGTGAAACAATTTGTAGATTATCAGCGGCGTCAGGGTTGCGGTTATCGCGGCGGATGTGGCGGCCATGCATAGGAGCATTCCTTTCTGGGTTATGAACCTGGCCCGCGGGATCGTGGTGAAGTCCGGGTAGCGCGCCCCGAATATCAATCCTATAATGCTCGATTCGAGTAGGGCGATATAGCTTCCTATAGTTAATGCAATGACGGCTTCGGGCCTGAGCCCCAGCGCGAGGCTCATGACTGCTAGGAGTAATGCTAGAGGTGGAGCGGATAGTATTAGGGTTGAGGCCAGCTTCCCTCTCATGATCTCGGATGCCTTTATTGGAGTTACTAGGAGGTTTAGGATGCCGCTTCCCTCACGTCCTATAGAGGTGGATGAGAGAATCATGGCGAATAATAGGATGCCCACGATCGGCTGACCTATCATGAATATTTTCTCGGGATCTGGGCCGGAGATTAGAGGTATTATTATCAACATTATTGGTATGGCTATGAGGCTCGCGGTCTCCCTCCTCCTGAAGAAGGTTCTCAAATCTTTTTTAGCTATCGCCGATTCGGCGGGGCTGAGGCCGAGCCTCCTGAGAAAACCGATCTTCGGGATATATTCGCCGGAACTCAGCCTTATGGACGGCTCTGAGGGCGCCCAATACCTCTCTCTCATACTTATGCCGAGCTTGAGCATGGCGGCGAAGAACCCTATGCTTAGGGCTGAGAAGGTGGCGGAGGACACGAGGTCTACTTGAACGAATTTGATTACGGCTAGAGATAGCCAGAAGGGTGGAAGAGCCCAGACCGTCTCCACGGCTCCTGTGAACCAGCTTAGGACTCTTAGGAGGACGTTCATGTTCATGGCGAGCACGAAGAGTATTATGAGGGCTGTCGTCGAGGCCACCCTGAGGACTATCACCGTCCTGCCCCTCCTCCTATACATGCTTGAAGAGAACTTGCTCATCAAGGCTTTGAGAACCTCCGTTATAGAACCTCCGATCATCATCCCGAGGACCGATAGAGCGGCCGAGAAGGCCCAGAGCTGGATGAGCCCCATGGCCGCCGAGAGTCCTAGGAGGCCTCCCCAAAGGATCGAGAGGAGAGGGAGGGTGAAGAAGATCGTCGAGAGCGTGGAGGAGATCACGTACTCAGCGGGCGTTATCGGAAGCCAATTAACCGCATGAATCGATGAGAGGAATGGATCCCTTCCAAGCTCGAACATTATCCCATAGAATAGAACGGCCGTGATTGAGAGGAGGGGGAGAAACGATAAGAATTGGAAGAGGGGCTGGCTCAAGTTAAACTCCGCCGAGATCATGAAATATAGATAATACGCTATGGCGGCCGACGCAAGGAAGCCCGCCAGAGCCGAGGCCATTATCAGCTTTAGGCTACTCCACTTATCCGCCGCGCTCCCCTTCTTAGCTCTAAGGGATGAGAGGCTGAGGACCGCCGCTAGCTTGAGGACAAGCCTTGGGTTCATCTCACAAGCGCCTCTATTATCTCCTTAAGGTCCTCTGTTCCGGTCAGCTTTAGGAAGACCTCCTCGAGGGTTGAGCCCGGCATTCCCGCCATCTCCCTTAGCTCCTTCGGCCTCCCCTCGGCCAGCTTCCTCCCCTCATACATTATCGCCATCTCGTCGCAGAGGGCGTCCGCTATCTCCAAGATGTGGGTGCTCAGGATCACAGCGACTCCCTCCTCCTTCAGCTTATTGAGAAGGTCCTTTACTATCCTCGCTGACCTCGGGTCGAGGCCGCTCAGCGGCTCATCGAGTATCAGTATCTTGGGTCTGTGCATGAGGGCGGCTATCAGGGCTAGCTTCTGCTTCATCCCCCTCGAGTACCCGTTTATCATCTCCCCCTCCCTTCCCTTAAGCTCGAACGCTCTCAGAAACTCCTCTATCCTCTCCTTCCTCTCCCTAGGGGGCACGCCGTATGCCTCGCCCACAAAGTCTAGGTACTCTATCCCGGTTAGATACTCGTAGAGGCTGGGGCTCTCGGGAACATAGCCTATAATCCTCCTAGCCTCGACGGGATTCTCTGAGACATCTAGGCCGTTGACGAGTATCCTTCCCGAGTCTGGTCTAAGCATTCCCAATATCATCTTCATGGTCGTCGATTTTCCTGAGCCATTTGGCCCCAACAACCCGTAGGTGACTCCAGACTTAATCCTGATGCTCAGGTCTCTAACGGCCCAGACCTCCCCAAACCTCTTCGTAACCGACTCGAGGATTACTAGGTGCTCCATTATCCCGTCCTCAGACCACCTATCCTACCGAAGATAATAAATATAAACGAGACTCTGAGTATTGTCCAACAATTTAATTACCTTAGAAGAGTGTATGTCGCGCGCATGCTGAAAAGATCTGATCAACAATCTATACGTAAAAGTGCTTCTGATCGTCTATTCTTCACACTTAGCGAGAAGGATTATAATTGTCCTAGGTCATCCCAAAGATCAATGGACTTTGCCAAGCAAAAAGATATTCTATTATCTTTTTAGGCCGTTAAATAGGATCCTGTCCATAGAATAATAATCTATCAGCGTTTTGTTGAAAAATCAATTATGCTGAAGTGGTTAGAGTTTGAGGCGTGTTACCTGTCGTAGTCATTTTTATATACTACTATATTTATCTTACTTTTGATGTAGTATGGGTTTTGTGACTGTTTCTGCGAAGGTTCGGAGGGAGCTCTGGGAGAAGCTTAGGAGCTACGGAGTCAATATCAGCGAGGTCATCAAGCGCTCCCTAGAAGAAGAGATCAAGAGGAGAGAGGAAGAGGAGGCCAAGAGGCTTCTAGGCGAGGCCTCTAAACTGTTGAGGAAACTGAGTGAGGGGGAGATCGTTGAGTCCATCAGGGAGAGCAGGGAGGAGCGATGAAGTATCTGCTCGACGCCAGCGCCCTCCTAAACATAGTGAGGAGGCTGGGAGAGAAGTCGCTGAAAATCCTGAAAGAAAACTACATCCTTACGCTAACTATCTATGAGATTGGTAACGCATTATGGAGGGAGACGAAGCTGCTGAAGAAGCTGACCGCAGATGAAGCGGAGGAAATAATGAAAGCAGTCATAGCATTAACCAAATTCATGCAGATAATTGAATCAGAAGACCCCATAGAAATACTCAAGACATCTAACAAGATCGGGTCAACATTCTATGACACAGCATACGTAGTCGTAGCATTAAGAAGAAACCTGACGCTTGTGACAGATGATAAGAAGCTTGCAGCAAAAATAGAAAAATACCAAGATATAATCCTAAAAGAATACAAAAGAAAACTACGCGTAGTTAGATCAGCCGACCTATAATAACAAAATCTAACGGTGATTAACTTATTATCAGGGCAAGTCGGGTCTGAAAGTAGGAATTTGTTGTTGTTCTTTCTAATTGCCTTTGCTTGGTCTTGGTTCTTTTGGTTGCTGCAAATGTGAGGCTTAAACTTTTACGTAGCGCCTTTCGGCCGATTTGTAGCCGCGTTTTTACTTACATTTAGGAATGAGGAAAAAGTGGGTGTTAAAGAATTATTCGAAAAGAGTTTCGATCCTAGAATTGGAGGGCTATGGTATGTCCCAGTTTTCTTGTTTATGCCAGCTATTGCAGGCTTTTCTCTCTTTTTGGCATGGTTAAGCGAAGTACAATCCCCGAATTGATAGCGTTATCTCAGCCTTGGCTTATTCTTTTTAATTTCGTCTACATATTTTTT
>QMXE01000138.1 GCA_003661975.1 Candidatus Bathyarchaeota archaeon | reverse complement strand
TCAACCGATACTGTTACGCCCGGTATTGCAGTGCCACGGTGGACATCCTGAACTTTAATTGTGATCGTGACGTACTTTAGAACCTTCAATGTGAACGTGTCGCTTGCATCGCCGTGGCTGCTCCTGGAGACCTTAACGGATACGCTCGTAGACTTTCCAGGCTTAACTTTCACAGTTGAGGCTTCAACGTCAACCTTGATTTTCGGCTGCTTGAAGATCGCCGTGAGGGTGTGCGGCGCATCCATGTAGACTCTGTAGCTGCTCCGCGTGCCCACTCGTTTGCCGTCGAGCTTCCAGCAGTCGAAGACGTAGCCGCTTCTCGATCCCTCAACTATAATCGCGTAGGAGCCTGATGGCGTCCAGCTTGAGGTGCTGATCTTTAATGTCGCCGTGAAGGACGGCGTATCGCTTGATGGATTGAAGCTCGCTGAGGCGCCTCTTGGAAGGCCTGAAGCTGAAAGCGAAACCTTGAAGCTCGAAGAAGTCGAGGCTGAAACAGTTATTCTAGAGCCGGCATCGTACCATCTGGTTCCAGACGGACTTGTCGTTCCAGCTCCGGAGGGGCTGACAGTTACGGTGAGCGCATACTGCGTCTTATAATAGGACGTGATGGATCCACCGTTGCTCGGAACAGTTATTGTTCCGCTTCTCCTCGTCGAGAGTCCTGAAGTTGAGGCCCAAACGTATCGTTTGCCGCTTCCAGCCGAGACTGGAGACTTCCACTCGAACATGTGCTTGGAGCCTACGTCCCACCTGAATGTCTTCGGAAGGCTTGACGCACCGTAGCTCTTTCCATCGACCACCAGGACAGTTCCGGAGGCGTCTGAATCTATGTTCGAGTCGAATAGCACCAAAGCCTGCTTCACGAAGACAGCCGTTTCCGTTATCGGCCCGTTCACCGTGATCGTTGCGGGGTTCTTTGTGCCCGTGTAGCTTCCCTTGCCGCTTCCCTGCCACTTGCTGAACCGATGGTCGCCGGCTGGATATGCCTTAACTGTAACTTTGCTTCCAGCCTTAATCCAGTGATCGCCCTCGGATGGCTCGGTGGAGCCGAGTCCGCTAACACTAATCGTGAGCAGGTATTCCTTACTGAATTTTATGTAGATGTCTCTTGCAAGCCCGTTTACTCTGATTGTGCCGTGTGATGGAGAGGCGACGTACCTGACTGAGGCGCCTTCGTAAATTGGGCTTTCAATCGCGTAGCTATATGTTCCATCGGGCGCGTAGAATGTTATTGTTCCGCCCGTCCCGGACTTCTCATGCCCGTCAAGATTAACCTTCCATTCCGTTCCCTCTGGAAGCCCGGTCTGGATGAATCTGACAGTATAGAATGTTTGTTTGCTGCCGTAAGTTGCGGTTTCAGACGTGTAGCCCGGCGAGATCACGTATGCCTCTGCATAGTCAAGGTCATAGGCTAATGCATCTGCTAGGCTACTGTATTTTGCATGGAATTTTCCGCTTCTATCCGTCACCGCCGTTGCGGAGACGGTCTTCCTTCCGAAGAGCCAGCTGACAAGGTGGAATACAACCTTCACTTTGACTCCTTCTAGGGGCTGCGGGTCGCCGTAGTAGATGGTGCCGTTAGCCGCGAATCCCGGAGAAGTTATTGGGCTGGGGCTGACTGAGGGTGGAATCTCAGCCGCCGAGAAGCTCCCGAAGAACGCCCGAGCCTTGTATATGGCCGTGAAAGATGCGTCTCCGCTGATCGTTTCAGTTCTTGAATTTCCAGTCTTGCCGTCGCTCCACTTGTAGAATTCCTTGCGGTAGGTTCCGGCTCGGATGCTTTCTGGAACCGTAATCTTGTATTTGCCCGCCTGAACCGTGAAGACGGCTCGGCCATTACTGTCAGTCTTCTTTGACTCTCCGCCTACCTTAACCGTAACGTCTGAGAGAGGCGTGCCCCTGTAGTCCCTCACTATAACCGTGACTTTCGGCGGCACGGTAACCGTCAGGATCCTGGTGTTCTGACCCGATGAGCTTGCCTTCTTGACGGTCACTGTTACCCGTGCTGATCCGCCCCGGGAAATTGTAAGCGACGATTGGCTAAGCGTTACCTTCGCGTGTGGCATGTAGAAGTCCGCCTTGACCGTATGCGGAGCATTCATCGCAACCGCTATTGAGTTGCCTGCGCCCGAGCTTTTTCCGTCTAGAATCCACTCTCTGAACTTCCAGCCATACTCGAATCCTATGACGTTAATTCTGTGGGTGCCCGGCGACGCTGCATCTCCAACCTTAACGGTTAATGTGCTTGTATACTTGGGCTTGCCGCTTGTCTTGCTTAGGCTCATCCTTATGCCAGATGATGCTGTGTCAGCCTGTAGGGTAACCTTGAATGGAGCGTTATTTACTGCGGTCACCCTAACGCTTGAGCCGGCGTCGTACCAGTAGATTCCGGGAGGTGGATTCGTCGATACATCTTCGGAGCCGCCGGATAAAACTTCAATCTTCAGCCTGTACTGGGTCTTGTAGTGAGCCTTGACTTCCCCTCCATCAATCGGAACTGTTATGGCGTCCTTCCTGCTCGTGGAGAGGCCGCTCGTGGATGTCCAGACGTGCCTCTTGCCTGAGCCTGCAGGGACGGGAGATTTCCACTCGAAGCTGTGGGATGAACCGTACGTCCAAGTGAATGTCTTCGGCAGGTCTTTGATCGCGTAGCTGACGCCGTCAACCACAAGAACCGTGCCTGAAGCGTCGCTTCCCACTCCCTCAGCATCAAACGTCACCTGGTACGAGTTCTTTTTGAAGTAAGCCTTGATCGTATGCGCGGAGGTCATGGTGACGGTGTACGGATTCTCCGAGTGGATTCTTCTACCGTCGAGGATCCAGTAGTCGAGGCTGTATCCAGCGTTCGGCTTGGCAGTCACGTCGACCTTCTTTCCGCTGTCATACCAGTAGCTTTCAGGAGATGGATCCGTTGTTCCGCCGCTGCCAGACTGGACAGTCAGCAGATACTGAGTCTTATATGATGCGGTGACTGTGCCTCCGTTATTCGGAGCTGTTATCGAGCCGCTTCTCTTAGATGAGAGCCCGGAGGTTGAAGTCCACACGTATCGTTTGCCTGAGCCCGCTGGAACAGGCGTGTGCCACTCGAAGCTATGTGAAGATCCAACATCCCAGACGAATGTTAACGGTAGATCCGAGCGTGAGTAGTCTACGCCGTCAACCGTCAGGACCGTTCCTTGAGCGTCCACGCCCAGGCCGCTTGCAGTGAAGGTTACAGTTCCAGTCTCAACGAACACTGCGACTAGGCTGTGGCTCTTTGTCATGATGATCGTTATTGGATTATCCGAGCCTGCTGAGGATCCATCAAGCATCCAGTGGTCGAAGCGGTAGTTCCCGGATGGAGAAGCCGAGACAGAAACGGATGCTCCGCTGTCATGCCAGTACTCGCCTTCAGCCGGGTCTGTCGAGCCTGCCCTTACTGGAGAAACCGAGATCGTCAGTTTATATTGCGTCTTGTAGGATGCGGATATTGATCCCCCGCCTGAGGGGACGGTTATCGTGTCAGCTCTCTTGTCTGAGAGCCCGCTCGTGGATGTCCAGGCATATCTTTTACCGGTCCCGGCGTCCAGCGGGGTCTTCCACTCGAAGCTATGCGTTGAGCCTACATCCCAAGTGAAGGTTAACGGGAGATCAGCGTATGTGTAGCCTACATCATCGACGATTAGGACTGTTCCGGAGGCGTCTCCGCTGAGACCGGAAGCAGTAAACGTCACTGAGCCCTGCTCCACGAATACTGCCGTTTCATTCACTGGGCCGTTCATCCTGATGGTTGCCGGGTTGTCCCCTCCAGTATAGCTGCCCGACCCGCTTCCCTGCCAGCCTCCAAACCTGTATCCAGAGTTTGGAACAGCGCTTATCGTTACGGTTGATCCTTCATCGTACCATCCGCTTCCATGGCTTACGGAGCCTCCACCAGACGGGCTTGCGGACATGGATAGGTAGTACTGAGCTGAGTATGTGATGGCGACCACCGTCTGGTTTGGAACGTCGATCGCGCCTGAGCTTGGAGAGGCAACGTATCTGGTGTCTCCGCC
>QMXE01000137.1 GCA_003661975.1 Candidatus Bathyarchaeota archaeon | reverse complement strand
TTTCAGCAACTTTTTTGACGGCTTCAACATATTGGTCAATGAGATCCCAGCATATCTTCCTCTCAAACTTTGGGAATGCTATTAGCCTCGAGTAGACGTCCTCGGTTACTGGCAGATCACCCTTCTCATAGAATCTTCTCGGAGCATATTGGCATCTTAATGGCCCGCCCGGAATCTTTAGGCTCTCATCTGAGAATATAGGCTCTAGATGAAGCAGGGGATAGCGCTCTAATGATGCTCTAACCCCCTCTGCTCTTAGGGCTGCAATGAATGTCTCCCTTGAGATCCCAGATAGCCTCTCGGGATAATATTTAACTCTGAATCCATACCATCCTCCCATCTGCACGTATGGAGGAATATGTTGGGGCTCGAGGCCCTCAATATCCCTTAAGCCCCTATGCAGACGCATGTGGTTTTCACGTCTAATCTTATTCCTCTCATCGAGGTGCTTCAGCTGGACATACGCTATGGCAGCCGCTAATGGATGAATCCTAAATTTCAATCCGAAATGGGCATTTCGAAACTTATAGACGGGATGATCCGGCCACCGCCATAACCTCTCAAAATTTCCAAGGGCAGTTGCCCACTTCAAATACTCCTCATTATTGGTTATTAGGATCCCTCCCTCCCCGGCGGCCATCGCCTTACTCGCCTGAAGGCTGAAGCAGCCGATATCACCTATCGTCCCAACCTTTCTTCCCTTATATATAGAGCCGTGAGCGTGTGAGGCATCCTCAATAACTGCTAAGCCGTGATCCTCGGCGATCTCCATTATGCGATCCATCTCAGCTGGAACTCCCCAGATGTGAGTTACGATTATGGCCTTCGTCCTCGAAGTGATCTTCCTCTCAATATCATTCGGGTCAGCACATAGCGTTTTAGGATCGATCTCGCAGAATACGGGAGTGCCATGACAGGCCAGTATCGGAGTTACTCCGCAATGCCACGTATATGATGGAGTTATAACTTCATCGCCGGGTCCAACTCCGACGGCGAATAATGCCGCATGAATAGCAGCCGTTCCATTATTAACTGCAAGCGCATATTTTACGTTATGATACTTTGCGAAGGCCTCCTCGAACTCTTCAACTATCGGCGGGGTTCCTGATAGCCAGCCCTTCCTCATGCATTCAGTAACGAGCTCGATCTCCTCATCCGTTATTATTGGCCATGGACCATAGGCATCCTCATCCTCCAATGTAACTGCCTTCGGCCCGCCTAAAATAGCCAATTTCTCAGCCATATAGAATCACCTAGCTGAGTGCTTATCTAAAAGTCGAGGACAAAAATATATTCTTTACTCTGCATTAATGATTCACTAATCCATTTTTATTTGACCATAGCGAAGATCGTCATTGATTGAAATGGATTGGCTAATCGAGTTTTTGAAGAAAGAATTAGATGATGTTTCCGGGGTAAGGGTTGAGGATGTTAGGGTTGGACTTGTCTATACTGGCGTTCTAATATCCACCGGTCACGGAGGCCTAGCATACACTCCAATACATGAATATTCCGGATGCCCCTCCCTAAGCATTGCGGGAGAGATCTCGGGATCCCCAGCATCAGAAGTCATAATGATGGCTCTCTCTCGGAATATGATTGAGGCCTCAATAGGAGTTGCAACCATAAATGCCCTATCCCAGTTAGCCTTTGAAATCCATCCTGAGAGATATATATTCTCAAACGTTGATGTTTTGGATCTCATTAAACGCGGTGATAGAGTCTCGATGATCGGATATTTCGGCCCATTAATCCCCAATATCCTAAAAAAGGCAGGGGAGATCTACGTTTTTGAAAAGAGGAGAGTCAGCGATAATCGTGTTAGATTCGTTTCGCCCTCTGAGATGCCGAGAATCATCGGATCGTCGGATGTGATCTTGATAAGCGGAAGCACGCTTGTAAATAAGACCATAAATGAGATCTTACGATTTAGTGGAGGGGCGAGGGAGATTGTTCTTTTAGGCCCAACCGCAAGCGTGATCCCGCATCCCCTCTTTGAGAGGGGAGTAACCGCAGTTATGGGTGTGAGAATAAAGGATCCGAGGGCAATGCTGAGAGTGATAAGCGAGGCTGGGGGAACACGGCAGATACTTGCAAAGTGCGCGGAGAAGATCTCCTTTTTAAAGAGGGACTATGATAGTAGAGGGGTTGGCTAAGCCTAGATATAGGCCCGTGCGGATAGGCGATTTAGGTCTTCTTTACGAGTATTCCCTCATCCGTAATTATAAATGGGATTTCCTTCCCTACGCATCTCGTCGAGGGCAGTCCGAGGCAAATGAGAGCTCTCTCATTATTCTTTCTTACCAGCCGAAATACTCCTCCAACTAGCTGCTGAAGCGTTATCTCCAGCGTCTTATCGTGCATTCCCTCCTCTAAGAGGAGAAGGCTAACAGCATTTACGGATCTAAACTTGCCTAATAAGACATGGAGAAATCTAACTACCGTGCTTGGATTTGCATACATGAGCAGCGATGAGACTGAATCAAAGACTATTCTCGGTATCTTCTGAAGCCTCCAGAAGTGACCGCAAATCTCTGATAGTACGACACTTATATTCGTAAGTGCAAGTATGCTTGGAATCCTCTTTATTGAGAATGTATCTGTGAGTCTACTATTAACCATCATTCCATAACAGTCCACAAATTTCATGAGTCCCTTCTCTTCGTAGGGAGTTGTATCCCATCCAAACGATGCCATTCTCTCCTTTATATCCTCAGCCGTTGCGTTGGTGGTTATGAATATTCCAACATCGCCATGAGTCAATCCATTATATAAAAACTGCATGGCCAGTGTTGTCTTTCCAGTCATCGGCTCCCCCATGAGAAGGACACTCACTCCTACTGGAAGGCCTCCTTGTATCAACTCGTCAAATCCGCCGATGCCTAATGGAACTCTCTTCATAGGATCCACGCACTTTCCAGTTAACAAATCTTTTATAAATCGATATTATGAAATAAATGTATGTCTTATAGTATGTAAAGGTGCAATCTAGTGGGGGATAGAGTTTCCACGGGCATCCAAGTGATCGATAAGCTTTTGGGAGGAGGCTTTGAAAGGGGATCCTCTATCCTCCTACGTTCAAGCCCCTTCGTAGATGCGACGCCTATAGCCCAAGAGTGGCTTTATAATCGTCTAAGAGAGGGAGATAGGGGGCTCTACTTAGTTAATAATAGGCCGCCGGATGTGGTCTTGGAGGAGATGAGATCCTACGGGTGGCCAGTTAAGAGTTACCGTGAGGGAGGCAGATTCGTATTTATCGATGCCTACAGCGGAGTAATTGGAATGGAGAGTTCAGAGACCTTCAAAGTTGAGAATCCAATGGAATTTGGGGAGTTAAACAGCGTCCTCTCGGAGTCCCTTAAAAGCGCGGCGGGCAAAGCGATCTTCCTCTTCGATTCACTGAACATCTTCATTGATCAGTTTGGAGCTAGGGGGATATCCGCGATTAAAGAATGGAATAAGTATAGTCTGGTTAAGGACATAAGTAGCATCTACATATATACTGAGTGGGGATACCCAGAGGAGATCAGGTCTCAGCTAGAGGAGACCTTCGACTTCATCATAGACCTCAAGGCACTGAAGAGAGTAGTCGCAAGCGAGGTTCTCACAGTCACGAAAGCCGATAGGAAACCAGTAAGAGAGAAACGCTACATACCATTCAAATACTCTAAGCCCGGAGGATTCAAAGTTTATGTCCCGAAAATCCTCGTCACAGGCCCCTACCACGCGGGTAAAACAACCATTGTGCATAAGATCTCAACGAGGGCCGTGAGCGTTCAGAGGATGGGAACGACCATAGCATTAGATTTTGGCCATGTAGATTATAAGGGGTTCTCAGTTGATCTTTTCGGAACTATAGGTCAGCCCAGATTTGATCCTATACTTGACGTTCTGGGAGGGGAGGCCCTCGGAGTTCTGCTTGTAGTCGATAGCACCAAGCCGGAGGAGTTTCCGAGGGCAATGGAGATGATGAGGAAGGCTGGAGTTCACGGTTTACCATATGTTGTAATAGCGAATAAACAGGATCTTCCAGGCGCATT
>QMXE01000136.1 GCA_003661975.1 Candidatus Bathyarchaeota archaeon | reverse complement strand
TATCACTTTCGGATGTGATAGGCAGCCGATGTTGCCTCTATTCCCAAAGACATCTACCACTGAAATTTCTGGCGCTCTCTTTGCGAGGGACATGCATTTTGGTTCTACGACTACCTCAACTTTTATTCCAACATCTCCGGCCATTTTGCATATATCCCTCAAGGTAGGCGGTTCTTCCTTACTCGTGACAACTGGAAGATCAATATGCCTATAATATTCCGCATGTGAACCTAAATAGCCCACAATGATTGTTGTGATGCCGCATTCAGCATAAAACTCTAAGGCTCTCTTGTATCCCATCTGAAGCATATCGTTCCTTGAGGTCCAGACGCCTATGTAACCTTTCATCCCATCCACTTCCTAGTAAGCGGATCCTTTTTAACGTCGCTTCTTCTAACCTTGTATCTTAAGCGGTTATCAAATGTCCGTATGATAACTTCGCCATCCTTTGTAGGCGCATTAATTCTCACCCAGCTGACCGTTCCATCCCTATTACGCACCTTCAAGTTCCACATCTCAAATACTTCGGATGTAACTTCCTCTATGTCTTCGGCCTCCTTTAGAACCTCATAAACCATGCTGCTTCCATCTGGATATTCTACGATTATAAGATTCTTTCCGCTCAAAATCTCTCCCTCAAATGTTTATTTCTTCACTGGTCTTAAAATCGATTCCGATATCGAAGACTATGGAACAATTTTAAATCTTTAGGTGAATTAGAATTCTCGTTGAGGAAAAATGATTTTGAAAGGGCCTTTCAGTGAAGAAGAGAAACCCTTCATTTTGGATGCTCATACACATATTGGCGCTTCCTATTTGACGTGCTACTTCGTGAATAAACGTTGGAGCGTTGAGGAACTTATTAGAGAAATGGATCAATGTGGGGTAGATATGGCATGCGTCTCAGGAGGAGGATTGCCCCATGAGATCAAGAAGATGAACAGAATGGTCTTAGATGCCGTGAAACGCTACCCAGATAGGCTAATAGGCTTCGTTAGACTTAATCCAAAATTCGACGATGTCTTAGATGATTTAGATTATTACATTCGCGATCAGGGCTTTAAGGGAATAAAGCTCCATCCTAATCAGGATTGTTTCTGTCTGCTGAGGGAGCCAGTTCTAGAACTAATATATGAGAAAGCCGCTAAATATCGTGTTCCAGTAATGATCCACTCTGGAACTGAGCCATGGTCCGTTGCCGGTCAATTTGCCGATCAGGCTGAAATGTTTCCAGAAGTAACTTTCATTATGGCTCATTCCGGTCTTAGAAATGACAAGCACGTTATTGAATCTGCGAAGAGAGTTGAAAATCTCATTCTTGAGACATCTATCGGCGGATTATTGGCCCCTCCCAGAATCCTAGGTAAGGATCGTGTTGTATTTGGAAGTGACTGGCCTACGACGAGTATGCGTTCGGAGCTCCAAGAAGTCTTTGATCATTGGGCATCTGGAATGCTAACTGAAGAAGAGGCGAGAGATATTTTAGGTTTATCGATGGCTAGGATACTATCACTGAGGGTGAAGGAATGAATAAAAAGCGTTTCATTATAGATGCGCATCAGCACATTAGAGTTGGTTCCTACATTTACTCTTCTAAGCTCGAGAAGTCGAAGATTGATCCTGAGCAGATCTTTGAGAGGGAGGTTAGGAGATTCAAGGATTGGTTCGAGAAGTATGAGGTTGCTTATGGAGCTGTCTCAAATATCTCTCCAATGGTCGATAGGGTCTGGCAGAGTCGCCACGGAGGAAACGAGTATGTCGCAAGATTATCCGAACGCTTAAATGGGAGGATCATAGGACTATATGTGCCGAATGTATTTGAACCAGCAGATATTATCAAGGAGAAAATCGAAGAGGCCGTGAAGACGTATGGTTTTAAAGGAATTAAGCTTCATCCATGGGTCTCAGCTTTTCCCCTCAACCATCCAATAGTATATCCCGTCTTTGATATGGCAGCCAAATATGGTCTTCCAGTTCTTTCCCACTCTGCGAGATCAGAGTTTTGCACTCCTCTCCTCTTTGTCGACATAGCCCTGCGTTATCCGGAAGTCCCGATAATTATGGGTCACATGGGTAAGCAACACTTACATTATGATGTCCTCCCTGCTATGCGACTCGCCGAAAATCTATATCTAGAAACTTCCGGCAGTAAGATCCAAGTTCTCCTCGAGAGGGTTGTTAAGGAATTCGGTGCCGAGAGGGTTCTCTTTGGCACTGATGGTCCCCACGACCTGCTACCAGCATATCTGGCGAGAATCGAAGATCTAAATGTAAGTGATGAGGAGAAGGAATGGATACTCGGCAAGAGCGCTGCAAAAATATTCAAGATTCAATAATGTTCTGAGGCTTGTGGTTCACTGGACTTAAGACAATCCAGCAGCTCTAAGCATTCATTTACAAGGATCCTCCCAACATTCTTTTGGTAGGGCGGATGGTCATATACTTTAGGAGCCATGGTCGAGGCATAGCCTCTCAAATCGAAATCCCATTCAGCAGGTATATAGCCCACGCACTTATCCGTATATCCTATCACCATCGTGTTAACGAATGGGGATCTCCTCTTTATCTCCAATCCTATCTCAACAAAGACTTCTCCCGGAAGGAATGATAGGGCATTTTCTCCAATTCTCACAGCGTATATCTTACTTCTCATCCTTTTCTCCAATCCTCTCTTCATCCTTCTAAGAATATCCTCGGACCATTCCGCATAGAACCTCAGGATTCCGTTAGGCAGAGAATCCCTCTTCCTCTCATATTCCCTCAAGAAGCGGCTAAGTTCCTCAGCTACATACTTATAATCCATGGGTTGCGTTGGGAGTTCTACAAATGAACTTCCGAACCCGAATTGACCTCTCTCCCTTAATTTTAAGTTCTCAACTATGCTGATCGTTTCTGTGGCTATCACTCTACCGATCTCTTCAGCAACTTCAAACCCCTTTGCCTTATGCTTCATTAAGGGATTTATATCACCGCACGCTCCCTGCAAGAAGATCGATATCCCCCCGATCTTCTCACCTATTATTTTCATTGCGCATCCAGGCCAATCTGGCGAAATATAGTAGCCAGCATCGGTCTTGACATTTATTGTTACGGGATGGCATGGAAAATTAAAGATAGTCGCTATAGGCTTTCCTCTCAGATCTTCAAAGTATATTACCATAAGTTCCCCGTCGATTGGTCCTCCCTTTAAGGCTCTATTATAGGATATTCCGCTTATTCTTTTTCGCCCAACACCAAAAGATGCTCTCTTTAAATTACTATGTGCTTCTATGGCGGCCTCGAGAAACTTTGCAGGAAGACTGGAAGTGTATTCTTTGCTTATATCGGCTACTCCGCGGAGGAACGAAGTAGCTGGGCCCGAATGCGTATGTGTGCTAGTAAAGATTATCCTGTTCTCTGAAATTCCAAGCCGTGAATGTATGAGTGCTCTTGATCGGCGTATAATCTGCTCGTCAATATCTAAAAGATCATTACTGAATATTAGCACCTCCTCATTCTCTCCGCGTAGAAGAATGACACGCGAATATGAGGGAAGATGAATTCCCCTCGAGTTCCTATTCAAGTAGAAACCATACCCAGTTAGTTCGGTACCTACTGGCGGGGTTATATCAGTCTTTCCAACGCCAACACAGATATTATTAGCCTCGTTCATTTTCGCTCGTCTATCAAAACTTTTCTCTTGTCTGCTTAGACAAGGAATAATATAAAAAGGGATCTTCACGTTGCAGCCTCTATTATGCTAAAAAATAAAACTTAAAATCTCCGTTTTCATTAAGAGGCGTATCGAACAGGCTGTGATCAAGATGCCGATGTGTACTAAAGGTTTCGAGTTTCTTGAACACACTGCGGACATCTACATAGCGGCATATGGTAAGAATATTGCTGAGGCATTTGAAAATGCAGCTCGTGCAATGTTTGAGACTATGACTAACATCAGCTCTATTAGTCCCGAGAGCCAAGAGATCGTAGAGGTTAAGGGTAGAGATAAAAAGGAGTTGCTCTATAATTGGCTTGAGGAACTGCTGATCCGATTTGATATATATGGAAAGTTATAC
>QMXE01000135.1 GCA_003661975.1 Candidatus Bathyarchaeota archaeon | reverse complement strand
TCGATTAGGAATTATCATCGACTCAGTTATGCTGGCTTATCTTTTTCTTCTGGTCGCCTCAACTTCTCTATCTGCTTAATGAGTTCTCTGAGATTTTCGGGGCATGTGATGAAGCCCTTATGCGCCTTCGATGCTTCGTCATAAACTGTAATGTCAGCTCCGGATACCTGTTTAATCCATTCTCTCGTTGAGGATATGCTGAATCTAGCGTCGCCTTCAAGCTCCTTAAGCGCCTTTTTAAGCCATCTAATGCATTCTGAAAGATTTTTATTAAACAAGCAGGGATTCTCATATCTATTTTTCATGGCTCTTTTAAGGTGTAGCATCGCCTTGAGCTTGTAGACAACGAGCTTCAGTTCCAACAGGTCATTCCTATAAAGCTCGTTATCCCTCTCGAGATCATATACTTCCAATGCCTTGGATAGAGATTCGTCGCATAACGACACGCATCTCTCAAGATCCTCCTCTCGCACCTTCTCAAGATTCGATAATGGATCCAGCCATGAAACTAATCCATAAACAAGAACATCCCGGGAAGCCTTCTCTAAGAGCTTGTAGCATTCGATCATTGCCCTCCAAGATCCTCTACTATATCTTCTTTTAGCATAGTACTCGAGGAAGCGCTCAAACTTTAATTCGGGATTCCAGCTGAGCTCAGCCATGTAATCGCAGAGAAGAACATTAGAGAATTCGGCTATATTGAATATTATGATGCCCTCAGCCTTCTTCTCGTAGGCATAATTCACTGGATACATTGTTGGCGGGAACCATGTGAATGGCAGATCAAACCACTCGAAGCTTATATGGGTCTGATACCACCATCTACGCCCCTCAAATCCATTCGTTGGAATGAAAAAGTTTCTATCCCAATCGGCAATTATCACATCATCGGGCATTTTCTTATGCGCCTCCCACTCCGCGAATATCTTGTCAAATGGAAACCTCAGCCTCCCGAAGAAGCCCGTTGAACCCGTAGATAAGCTCCGCCAAAATGGTATGAACCAGTCCCATGTCATCACGATGAGATCGCTACCGGGCGAGATGAGCTTGATGGTTCTATAAATTTTCTTCTCCGCATCCCACCTTGAAACTCCCCCTGGAGATGGAAATTCACACCATGGACTGGCTATGAAAAAGTCCGGTTTTCCGTATAGATCCACCAGAGCGCCTATAAAGCGCTTAAGGGCTTCCTCCTCATATACCTCAACGCCGCTTGGATGGCGGGGGAAAGCCCAGTAGGCAATCTTAAAGCCAGCTTTCCGGGCATATTCTATCGCCTTCCTTAGGGATTTCAGCCTTAACTCGTCAGGTAGCGGATGAGCCTTACGCGCTGCCTCTGATGGATCGACATCTGGAAAGGCTCTCCGGAGAAATTGCCTAACATAAATCTCATTGTAGGTGAGTATGGGAAAGAAGAGGTTGAATCCCTTTTTACTCATCCAATCCAAAAGTCTCTTCCAATCATCAAAGAGCCAGAGCCCCGTGGATCTATATCTGGTCTCCCCAATCCACGTGTGAGCTAAATATCCTCTATATTTAAACTTTGGATGGTCGGAGTAGTCTATCTCCTCGAATTCTAGGACTTCAAGACTGGGATGTCTCTCGCCGTCTCTAAAGAAGCCTACATCACAGAACTTCTCCAAGAACTTATAAACTGCATATTTAACTGCAATGCCGGTCAAGCCGACTATAACGATCACATCTAAACGGTTGAGACGTAAGCTCTTAATGACAAATCCCTCATCATCCTTAGGCGTTAAAATCAGACGATTTTCAACCAGCTCCTTTAAAGCCTCGCTTGTAAAGGGAGTTCCTATAAGGAAGGCCGATTCAAATCGGATCTTCTTCATGCTTTCCTCGGACTTGACTGGTATAAGGACGCCTGTAATCTTATGAATGTACTTTTGCAGTTCCTTGGCGGCTGATAACTCTGATCCTTTAGCTCCTTTACCGATAAATATCACGCTCTTAATGCTCTTACCGAATTTTATCAAAAGAACTCACCTATCAATTGCCTCTTTGCCAAAAATAAATATATTTTGGTGTGGATTGGTGGATGCATTCAACACTATGAGCCCAATACTAACCCGTATTTTGAGCCGTTCGAAAACGTCCTATCTCGGCCGTAATCATTCTAAAAGTTAATAGGGCATTATGTTGTGAGGATATTCGTGGGATGTGAGATTGCATGAATGCTGGTAAAATCTTTAGGATGGGAAGGATCTTCAGGAATGAGAAGGCGTTGATTGTAGCATTGGATCATGGAGTTTACAGCGGCCCCATACGTGGAATCGAAAATATTAGAGATACCGTAATGAAGGTGGTGAACGGTGGAGCCGATGCTGTTCTAATGAATCTCGGCTCCGCCATTAAATGCTGTGAGGAACTAGCTGGCAAAGCCAGCCTCATACTTAATATTCCCCTCAGCCCCGAAGGTGTGAGGGAAGCCGTCAAGTTAGGAGCGGACGCTATAAAGACCACCTACTTCGGTGCAGTTCCATTGAAGGAGAATATGCTGGATAGACTCTATAAGATCGCTATTGAATCTGAGGACTGGGGAATCCCATATTTATGTGAGATCGTACCAGCGGATGAGAATGGCAGGGTAATTTGTGACGTTGAGAAGGTTAAGGCGGCTTCGAGGATAGGAGCCGAGTTAGGAGCAGATATGATTAAAACCGTTTATACTGGAAGCTCCGAGTCGTTCAGGAGGGTTACGGAGAGCTGTTCAATACCGGTGCTGGTGCTGGGCGGAACGAAGCTCGAAAGCCCAATCGAAGTCTTGAGACTTGTTAGGGGAAGCTTGGATGGGGGAGGAGCCGGCGTTGTGATCGGAAGGAACATCTGGCAATATGATGATCCAGAAGCGATGACCGCGGCTATATCAAAGATACTTCACGAAGATGCAGGATTAGATGAAGCATTGAAGATTCTGAATAAGTAGGAGCCCAACAGCAGGAAAAGCATAACATTAAATTTTTTATGGTTGCCCATCTAATTTTAGTAGCCATGAAGATCAAGCTCGGTTTTGTCCCATCCCACAGAGCCGGATTCAATGAGGAAATCTCAGCTCAGATGAGAGATAGGGTAATTAGGGCTCTATCGAAGATTAGGAACTTAGAGGTTTACTTTCCAAGCGAGAAGGATACTAGGCTGGGACTTGTCAGGAATGACGAAGACGCGGAGAAGACGATCTCGATATTTAAGCACGCGAATGTAGATGGATTGATAATAGGCGCTATGAACTTTGGAGATGAAGTTTCAGCCATAAAAGTCGCTGCATCAATTAATAAACCAGTACTCCTCTTCGCCGTGAAAGAGGAACCTCTAAAGACTAAATGGGTCAGAAGAGACTCCTTCTGCGGAACCCTATCAATATCCTCTGGATTATATAGAAGAGGAATACGCTTCATGTTTGCTGGCGTAGTCCTACCCGAGGAGCAATCCTTTCTAAGGGCCGTTGAAGTATTCATTAGAGCATGTAATGCGGTTAGGGGGTTCCGCGGAGCGAGAATAGGGCTTATAGGGCCTAGGCCGGAGCGATTTGAGACCTGCTCCTTTAACGAGAGGATTCTAGCAGGCAAATTTAACTTGACACTTATACCCGTAAGTCAAGCCATCCTATTTCATATGGCAAATAACCTTAAGGATGATGATTCCAAAGTTGCAGAGATAATGCGTGACATGAAGGATTCTATTAGATCCACAGATCTAGAAGAGCGGGATCTTTTGAAGATGGCTAAGCTCGAGATGGCTTTGAGGCTCATTGCAAAGGAGAAGAGACTCTCGGCAATGGCTATTCACTGCTGGCCGGCCTCAAGCCTAGTCTACGGGGTTATGCCATGCTTCGTTATGGGCAGAATCGTTGATTCGGGGATTATGTGCTCATGCGAAGGAGACGTTTATGGAGCGTTGGCGATGCTATTCCAGTATCTTCTGTCCATGGGGGAGAAAGTGCCTCACTTCATAGACTGGACCATTAAGCATCCGGAGAGGGATGATGTCTTCTTAGCGTGGCACTGCGGCAATGCCCCTCCATCCCTAGCATGCGAGGAGTGTGAAATTAAAGTTTCAAG
>QMXE01000134.1 GCA_003661975.1 Candidatus Bathyarchaeota archaeon | reverse complement strand
TGGTGCGGGGAGCGGGATTTGAACCCGCGAACCCCTACGGGACAGGCTCCTGAAGCCTACGCGCTACAGGCTCTGCGCCTTTGGCCTGGCTTGGCTATCCCCGCCCCCATATAAAATAATTTCCAATTTTCCCTTAGATATTGTTTACGTTACTTTCCCGCTAAAAACGCGATCATCCCCAGCATCATCCATGCAAGAAGCAGATTCTTTAATCTCCTCGCATTTTCCCTAGTCGGCCTTTGAATGATCAGAAGAGAGGATGCGATGAAGCCTATGTCCGCTGCCGTTACGAATGGAATGAACCACGCTGAGACCATGCCGGTTAACGGCGGAACCACGCTCAGAAGAACCGCCGATAAAATTAGGATCGCAGCTGTGTAGGCGGCTGCTCTCTCGCCGTGAATGACCGCAACAGTCCTTATGCCTTTGCTTCTGTCTCCCTCAACGTCAACTATGCCTTTCATGACCTCTCGGCCGGCATTCGAGAGGAAGGCCATAAGCGAGAAAAATAGGATCTTGAGGCTCAATCCCTCCGCCACTATTAGGCCGCCATAAATGAATGGAACGGCAACGCAGAGGCTCACCATAAAGTTTCCCAATAGCCCGGTTCGTTTACCCATGAAGGCATAGGATACTGAGACTATTATTGAAATGAAGGCGAGAAGAGTGGTTCGCCAATTTATGAGCAGGGATGCCAATAAACCTATGATCGTCAAGGCTGATGCAAGAATTAAGCTCTCCCTTAGGCTTACAACTCCGCTTGGAAGCGGCCGGCCGGGCTCATTTATCTTATCTATTTCATAGTCGCAGTAATCATTTATTGCCATTGAGGCTCCCGTAAGAGTGAATGCCGTAATCGCTCCCAAGAGAAGATCCCAAATGATGCTTGATGGAGGATTATCTGTTGATGCTATCCACGCGCCTATGAGGACGGCTAGACTCATCATAAATCCATTAATTGGACGGATGAGCCTCACAAACCCAAATATGCGATCCATCAATGATGATGCACCGAACACAAGCCATAATGAGACAGACAATAAATAAAATATTTTTCGAGGCTTACGGAGAAAAAGATAAAAGGGCAAGGGCTCCTAAATGGAGAAAGGATAGTTTATGGCTGGAAAGCTAGTAGTCGTTAAGGTCGGAACGGGAAGCCTAGTAAAGAATGATGGAAGCCTAAACCTAGAATCCATGAAGAGACTCGTTGATCAAATAGCAAAGGCAGTGAAGGATGGCAATAAGATAATTCTTGTAACGTCCGGGGCGATAGCAGCTGGGATCGCAGAATTAAAAGTCAAGCCAAACCCGAATGATATTGTCTTTAAGCAGGCATGCGCCGCGGCTGGACAGAGCATCCTCATGTCATACTATCGAGAGTTCTTTAAGGCTCATGGATTGAAGGTTGCACAGGTCCTTTTGACAGAGAGGGACTTATCGGACAGGATATCCTACCTTCATACATGCAACGTCTTAGATAGGCTGCTCCAGCTGGGCGTGATACCGATAATCAACGAGAACGACGTAACCTCCATCAATGAGATAATCCCAGTGATGAAGGGGCAGAAGATAAACTTTAGCGATAATGATATACTCTCGGTTCTGATAGCCAACGCGACAGAAGCAGACCTAGTAGTGATCCTGACGACTGTGGATGGCTTATACACGAAAAGCCCGGAGAAGCCAGGGGCATCTCTAATTCCGGTAGTTGAGAAGATAACGCCTGAGATTAGAAGGGCGGCTGAGGGAAAGAGCCGATTTGGAAGGGGAGGAATGAAGACTAAGATACAAGCAGCCGAGATAGCCATGCAGAGTGGAATTCCGCTGATAATAGCGAATAGTAATCGGGAGAATGTCCTTTTAGATATCTTGGATGGGAAGCATGTTGGAACTTTATTTAAGCCCTATGGAAGGAAGCTTCCCAGCATTAAGAAGTGGATAGCGTATGGAGCGGGCACAAAGGGACAAATAAAAGTGAATGAGGGAGCAAAAAAGGCGATTCTGAGGGGAGCAAGCCTATTAGCGGTTGGAATTGAGGGCGTCTCAGGACGCTTCCAGATAGGCGAGGTCGTTAGTATTGTAGATCCTGATGGAAAGGAATTCGCGAGGGGAATATCAAATTATACGAGTGAGGAGATAAATCTGATTAAGGGAATGAATACAAAACAGATAGAGAAGACGCTAGGTTATATTAGGCAGAAGGAAATAGTTAGTAGGAAACGTATGGTTCTGGAGGAAGATATGAATGAATATTGATGAATTAATATTGGATATCTGTAAGAGGGCTAAGTCCGCCTCCTATGAGCTGGCAAGACTGCCAACAGAGACCAAGAATAAAGCTCTCCTAAACATGGCTGATGCCCTAGAAAAGAATGTCTCTGAGATCCTAAAGGCCAACGAGAAGGATGTGAAGGCCTCCAAGGAGAGAGGAGTCAAGGAAGCCCTCTTGGACAGACTGATCTTAAACGAGAAGAGAGTCTCAAAGATGGCTCAATGCCTAAGGGAGGTCGCTGCACTACCAGATCCAATCGGAGAGATCGTAAGGACATGGACGAGGCCAAACGGGCTTATAATCGGGCAATTAAGGGTTCCGCTTGGAGTAGTAGCTGTCATATACGAGTCTAGACCCGACGTCACCTCAGACGCGTCGGGAATATGTCTTAAATCGGGAAACGCCGTCATCCTAAGGGGCGGTTCAGACGCGTTCAACTCGAATATGACGATAGGCCGAATCTTAAGCGAGGCCGCCGTAGAATCGGGCGTTCCCGAAGGGGCTATTCAAGTAGTACCAACCACGGATAGGAAGGCGGCAATACAACTCATGAAGATGCGAGATTATGTTGACGCTCTAATCCCGAGGGGAGGAGCGGGGCTTATAAGGGCGGTAATAGAGAACGCAAAGATCCCCGTAATAGAAACTGGAACTGGAAACTGCCACATATATGTTGAGGAGGATGCCGACCAAGAGCAGGCAATAAAGATAATCATTAATGCGAAGTGTCAGAGACCGGGGACATGCAATGCAGCTGAGAAGGTTCTTGTTCATCGTGGAATAGCCTCAGAATTCATACCGAAGGCAGTAGATGTACTCCGTAAGCATGGAGTTGAAGTCAGGGGCTGCGAGGAGACTCGAAAGATAGTTCCAGACGTGATTCCGGCCACCGAGGACGACTGGTATACAGAATACTTAGACTTGATAATCGCATTTAAGGTTGTGAATGGATTGGAGGAGGCTATAAACCACATAAATAAGTATGGAACTAAGCATTCAGACGCCATCTTAACATCAGACTTTAATAAGGCTCTGAGATTCATAAGGGATGTGGATTCAGCCGCCGTATACTGGAATGCCTCAACGCGATTCACTGATGGGAATCAATATGGGCTTGGAGCTGAAATAGGCATAAGCACCCAGAAGCTTCATGCCCGTGGACCCATGAGCGTCCAGCACTTAACAACCATAAAATACTTCGTTCTTGGCAGAGGGCATATAAGAGAGCTCTAAGCGGGATCAGCCGATCGCCGATTCAACCCTCCCCATCTCTTCAGATTTAGGACTTAACTCACCGATCTCCATTACACTCCATGTTTCCCTATGCTCAATAGTGCAATCCGGCTCTAAAAGCCTCAGCGGACTTAATGTTTCGAGCTCAAGCATCCCCGCATTCGTGTAAACCTCAACGTTACATCCAAAGTCGGGATACTCACCCCCAAGAGAATCAAACCTCTTAATGAAGAGGAACCCATCAACCCAATAGGCGGTCCATGAAGGCCTTGCCATGGCACCAACCTTCACTGGATTCTTAACGCTAGAGTCCATCTTAATAAAGATGTAATCACCCGAGAATATCAATCTGCGATCCGACAGATCTGTATAGGGCCATAGAGTGATATGCCTATCCGGCAGAAGCCCCCTCTCATCAACCTTTGATGGATGAACTGGTATTATCGCGAAGCCCTCAGGCCTCATTATAGTTAGGGCCCAGCATGCAAGAGTTATAGGCCATCTGCCGATATTCCTAATCCTATGGGTCACTTGAATCCCCTCACTGCCAGCGGTCACAGTTATAGTCTTCTGAATAGAATTTGCAACTTCAGGATTTCCATGTATTGTTATGCTCTCATCATCAACC
>QMXE01000133.1 GCA_003661975.1 Candidatus Bathyarchaeota archaeon | reverse complement strand
GCCCCTTCAGAAGCTAAGAAAGGCAAGTCTCAAGCTTCCAGCGGGAGCAGGGCTTTCTTAATAGCCGAGAATATACATGTGCTGGTAGACTTCCCCGCGGCGAGACTGGGTAAAACGAAAAAGTTTATAGTAAAGTAAAATAAAGAAGGTAAAGTGGTGATTGTTAATTATGGCGGAGACGGTGCGGGTCAGTAGAAAATATCAGGTTGTCATTCCTAAAAAAGCTCGTAAAGCGCTGAATATTAACTGTGGGGATGAACTTATCGTTTCAGTGAAGGATGGACAGATTTTGATGAGGCCTAAGCCGAAGAGCTACACGGATTACATGCGTGGTCTTCACAAGGAAGTCTGGATGGATGTTGAAGCCGTAGAGTACGTTAAAGAGGAAAGGAAAGCATGGGTCTAAAACAGTCGATTAAAGAATTACTGGAGAAATATCGGATAGTAGGGATTGACACAGCCGCATTCATATATCAATTCGAAGAGAATGAGGAGTATTTACCCTTCACTAACGTTCTCTTCGAGATGATAGAGACTGGAAAGATTAGAGGAGTCACCTCAACGATCACTCTGATGGAGATTCTAGTTAAGCCGAAGAGGGATGGAAATGAGAAAGCCGTAGACGAATATAAATTCATTCTTCAAACATTTCCAAACCTGGAAATTAGGCAAGTCGATGCTGAAGTTGCTGAAAGAGCAGCTGAGATCAGAGCTAGATATGGGGTGAGGCCTCCAGACGCTTTTCAGGTCGCGGCTTCACTCGCAAATAATGCTGACGCATTCATAACGAATGATGAAGAACTTAAAAGGATCAGGGAGATCGAAATCGTGATAATGAAGGAAGCCTTAACTATGAAACATAAAGACTGAAGAGGGCTATCAATTATTAAAGGCGGAGTATGCGTAGTCTCTGCATGGAAGATAATTCTGAATTATTCAAGTTGAGGGCGGCGGTGAATTCGGTTAAACGCAGAGAAGAAAGAGGCTCTTGTATTCTCAGCGGTCTTCAGCGTTTACTTTAAGATTAGGAAATCGGGAGAGCCGAAGAATAATATCGAGAGACCAGTGAGGAAACTGAAGAGAAATACGACTATGAATCCGATCAAAACTTTGATAAGGATTATGTTAAGATGAAATGAAACTTTAGGATTTCGAATGAATTAATTTGATTCCTAAAGAAAGATACCCAAAATAATAGAGGTGAAGGAAAGGGAATGATAATCTATGAATCTCGCAATTGTGATCTCCAATGATGAATCAGCAAGGCTTATCTTCATTTAGGAATCAAATTTATGAGGAGTGCACGTTAATGTCGATCATGTCTGATAAGCCATTCAGCTTCATTCCACGCCTCTTTAAGTCCCCCAGAACTTATCATGCACAGTGGATGATAACTAGGAGATGCAATTATCGGTGTAGGGGATGCAGGGTCTGGCAGGAGCAGGATGCACGTGAACTATCAACGGAGGATGTTAAGAGGGGACTGGATATACTTAAGGATATAGGCGTAATAGAGATAGTCTTCTCTGGGGGAAACCCATTAATCAGGGATGATATAGGTGAAATCTTAGATTACGCCTCAAGGAACTTCATAACGACGGTATATGATAATGGAAGCATGGCGGCTGAGAAGATCGATGCCCTCAGAAACGTGGATTTCGTGGCGATCTCCCTTGATACGCTTGATGAGAAGAAGAATGATTACTTGAAGGGTGTCAGAGGGGCATGGAGAAAGGCAATGGAGGCAATAAGGATTCTGAAGGAGGAGGAGATAAGAGTTGGAGTTTCACCCACGATCTCCCAATTCAACGTTCATGAGATAGTTGATTTCACAAAATACTTCATATCTCAGTCAATTCCAGTCTGGTACTGCTATTACTGCTATGACTATCCATTCAAGGATGGAATGTTCAATATTGGAAGGAAGAATGATGAGTTCATTATAAGAGATAAGCAGGCATTGCTGGACGCCTTAGACTCTATAATGAGGCTTAGGGAAGAAAGCGACTACGTCTTCATAACGGAGAAGACGCTGAAGGCGCTGAGGGAATATGTTTCTTCGGGGAATAGAACTTGGAAGTGCCGAGCCCTCGACTCCTTCCTAATAATCGATCATCTGGGCAGGGTTGCGGGTTGTCATAGCAGAGAACCAGTCGCATCAATATTCGATCTACCGAGGGTGTGGAGAAGCAGAAAATTCGATGAGCTTAGGATGAAGTATAGCCAATGCACGAAATGCGCTTATCTATGCTATATCTTCTATTCGGTCCATACGGGATTATCTGGCATACTTGAGATCCTAAGGGATCAATGGAGGAATACTAAGATCCTCCTAAGGGAGGAGAAGCAAAAGCGTCTTCAAAGACGCATATGCCCTCCGATGGCGGAATAGGCAATACCTAAATCTTTAAAATCACCCGGTAAATTAAGTTCTTAACTGGATGGAGTGAATGCGTATTTTCGGGGTGTCAAGCTTGGAGATTAAGACGGTTAAGATCGAGACGCCTAAGAATGCAAATGCAATTTTGGGGATGGCTCACTTCATAAAGACTGTTGAGGACATCTATGAGGCCATGGTAAGCTCAGTTCCAAACGTGAAGTTTGGCCTTGCATTCTGCGAGAGCAGCGGAGACTGCCTAATAAGAGTTGAGGGGACGGATGAGGAGCTTAAGAGGGCAGCCGCCGAGAATATGCTTAAGCTCGGCTGTGGACATTCATTCCTAATCTTCATGAGGGATGCCTATCCAATAAACGTGCTGAATGCCATAAAGAGCATTCCAGAAGTATGCACAATATACGCTGCAACTGCAAATCCATTGAAGGTCATAGTTGCGGAGGATGAGCAAGGAAGAGGGATACTCGGCGTCATAGACGGCTTCAAGCCTAAGGGAGTTGAGGATGAGAAGGGTATTGAGTGGCGAAAGAGCATACTGAGAAAGCTAGGATATAAAAGGTAGCCCTTCCCAAGAGAGCGGGAATTTTCAATCCTGAAATGAAAGATACATGGAAGATACTTGGAGTATCCAAGCGCTGAAGAGTAAGGCCTGAACCCCTTAATGACCTTTCGCTTAATGCGGATGATCCGAGCATGAGAATATAGCCGTCATGGGGCGGATTAGATGCAAGGATGCTGTGGGAATAAGAAAGCATTGTTGGAAGAGATAGCGGATGAGATTAGGAACTGCCATAAATGCGGTCTTTCAGAGAGCAGAACGAATGCTGTTCCAGGAGAGGGAGATCCATGTGCATCCATAGTTCTAATAGGTGAGGCTCCCGGCTACTGGGAGGATCGTATGGGAAGGCCATTCGTCGGGGCGGCTGGAAGGCTACTCAACGATATTCTCGGAAAGATAGGCATTAGAAGAGAGGAAATATTCATAACGAACGTTCTTAAGTGCCGTCCGCCTGGAAATAGGGATCCACGGCCAGATGAAGTTAGGGTATGTACTCCATTCCTGGATAGGCAGCTCGAGATTATTAGGCCCGAATTCATAGTTACCCTCGGCCGCCACTCAACAGCCTACATCTTCGAGAAGATGAATCTGAAGTTCTATGGGATATCGAGGGTTCACGGGCGAATTTATGAGGTTAAGTTTCCAGAGTGGAAATGTAGGGTCATCCCAACTTATCATCCAGCAGCCGCCCTATACAATGTGAATCTCAAAGAGGATATCCTAAGGGATATGTTGAGGCTAAAGGAGAATCTAAGTGCCTTCATGGAATAAAGCCCTAAAATTCCTCTTTGATCCTCTGGATTTCCAAATATAGATCCCTCAGAATCTGCTGGTAATCTGCCTTTCCCTGCTCAACGAGATCCATCTGCTCCTCCAGTCTCCTTGTGGTCTCCTCGGAGACATACTCCCTAAATCTATCATAGAGATACTGATAGATTTTGAAGCCCAGCTTCGTGCTAATTAGCCTATTATTCTTCTCGATCACGTATCCCCTCTCAATGAGGGTTGAGACGATCTTAGCGTATGTGCTCGGTCTGCCGATACCCTTCTCCTTCATAACAGCGATAACCTCTCCCTGACTGAATAGTCTTGCGGCTGGTAGTCGTAGAATCCTAGCGTATGTAATCTCGTATTCGCCCTCCTCAACTGGAGCCTTAAGTTTAATCGGAAGAACCTTATTGAAGCCCTCGCTGAT
>QMXE01000132.1 GCA_003661975.1 Candidatus Bathyarchaeota archaeon | reverse complement strand
TAAGGAAATCCTAAAATAGGCAGATAATAGCCTATACTTTTAGTTTAGAAGCCGGGGTGGCCGAGTGGATAAGGCGCAGGCCTTGAGAGCAGGGCTAAGAGAGCCTGTGGCCCCTTGCGGGCCTCATGGGTTCGAATCCCATCCCCGGCGCCAAACTAACAGTTTAAATCCTTGGTTACGTGTAAATTTTGAATTTTACAGATGATTCTTCCATCTCTAAACGTTTTTAATGAGCTGGAGGTGAGCAGACAAAGTAAGCTCCGGCTTAGGCATCCATAATCTTTATGACGGAACACACGCTCTTTAAATGTAAGGTTAAGTAGTGCCAATTTAATGACAAACTTAGCGCCTGCAGGATGCTTTTATGAACAAAGATTTTGAGGTTAATAATATTTAAATTAGATGTTTATGTTTATTTTTATGGTGATGTATATGGCTAAAACGACGATCACACTTAGAGAAGATTTATACGAGGTATTAAAAAGAAAGTATGGGCCTAGGGGCATATCAAAGGTAATAAACGAGATATTAGCGGAAGCTCTTCTCAAGGGGGAAAGCATGTTCGGTACAATGAAAAAAACTTCGCTTAAAGACTTGAGGGATCACAGGGATAGGATATGAGGTATGTAATTGACTCTTATGCTTGGCTCGAATATTTTATGGGCACGGCCTCTGGCAAGAAAGTTAAGGAAATAATCGATTCTATCGCCTATGAGAAATTGACACCAACAATATGTGTGGCAGAGATATACGCCAAAGTCCTCCGAGTGGAAGGATCAGAGAAGGCAGAACTTCAAAGGGCATTCATCAAATCACGAAGCGCTTTAATACCTCTAACTGAAGAGATAGCGGTTGAAGCCGCCAAAATAGATGTTGAGATGAAAAGGAAGATTCCGGGCTGGGGGATGGCTGACTCAATTGTTTTAAGCACAGCTAGAATAAAGAAAGCAAAGGTGCTAACGGGAGATGAACATTTCCAAAACCTGCCTGAAACGGAGTTTATTAAATAACCCAAATCTTCTTAAAACAGTCTTCACCAATGAGTTTCATAACTTCATTGAGCAAAATTTAAAGTAGATCCATTCAGTTAGCTCCTTAACCTTCGAGGAAACCTCAGGCAGATCGAGTAGTCCCTCTCGAATCCTGTTATTCCGTATTTTGTGTATGAAATATCGTCAGTTTTCAGTTTTTCAATAATCCAAGACGACTTATAACAGAGACAAATAAAGGAGCGCGTATTTTCGCAACGCGTACCAGTTCAGATGCCGCTTTCTCTCTTCGGCTGGAATCAAGAATATGACAGAGGGGCCTCCTAAGCAAAGGACAGCGTCAAAAGTTTCACATCAAACATAGATAAATCTTCGATTGAACCTTCCATTATTTGCTTCACCCTCCTTTTTACCCCCTGCACATCTAATTCTATGTTCAGCTAATCGCAGAGCGTAGAGAAAATACATGCTGAGTTGGCCTCAAAGCGTGGAAATGATTATTCCCGCCCAAAAAGTGGGAATATTTATATCCCACTTTTTAATGTTCTTATTGGTGGGATTTATGATCGTTTTGTTACGGGAGAAGGGAAGAATAACGATTCCCGCATCCATCAGGAAGGCTCTGGGACTTCGTGAGGGAGATCGATTACATCTTTCAGTTGAAAAAGGAGCGATTATCCTAAAACCCGAAAGGATTGTCACTGCAAGGGAGATCAAGGGAATTATAGGTCCAGCCGAGGTTAAAATCGAAGAAGTTGAGGAGGCTTTGGGCAGGGTTCTCTCTTGAGGTTTATAGACTCAAACGTTTTCGTTTATCACATGGCGGAAGATCCCAGATACGGCGATACAGCAACTGAAATAATCGAGAGAATCGAAAATGGTGAAGAGGCTGTTACATCAACATTGGTTGCATTACAGGTATGCGGTTACCTCAAATGGAAGGGGAGACAGGATGTCATACCGAGTTTTCTATGGTTCCTCCGCTCTCTCCCAAGCCTAATCAAAGTAGACACGACATTCATCGACTTCGTCCAAGCCCAGGAGATTTGCATCAAACATAACTTAAATTGGAAGATATGGGATGATCTCGTAATAGCGGCGCAGATGAGCCGTCTGAAAATATCTGAAATCTACTCTAATGACAAAGATTTCGACAATATTCCAGGAGTGAAAAGGATCTTTAAGTAGGTACACATGATCTATATGAATTCCCCATCATGGTGAGCTGGAGGTAATTAAGGAAATATCATTAGATGGCCTTGAACAGAGGATATGAGCCTAATTATGGAGCCATAAACTTTGCAATTTTTTGTTTGAACAAGAATAATCGATGGAACATGTAAATACGAAGGATGCTTCTCCCCTCTATTTCTACCGGATAATCTTTAAAGCGTATTGTAGTATCTCCTTTTTGGAGATGACTAGGAAGAAGAGGGTGGAGAGTTGGAGGGAGAAGCGGAGGCGTGCATCTATTAGGTATCAGAGGGCAATTGAGGCTGAGCGTATAAGGATTGATAAGAGACTGAAGAAGAGGGGCATGCCAAGATGGAAGATACTCGCGTTGATTCTCTCACTTGCATGTGTTGTGGGAGCATTTGCTGTTTGGCAGTGGATGCAATCTACATCGACCAGTGAGACTCGAAGATTTAAGGCTCCACAATTCACATTGATGGATATTGATGGGAATAGGGTTTCACTTAAAGATTTTGTCGGCAAGGTTGTGGTTTTAGTCTTCTTTGATACTCACTGTCCACCATGCATAAGTGAACTCTCATACCTGAAGAGTTTGCATAGGAGGGCTGGCGATAAGGTAGTGATATTATCGGTTGATGTTGATCCAATCCATGATACAGTTGAGGTTCTTAGGAGATTTAGGGAGGAGAATAGGATCTCATGGCCCATTCTAATTGGGACATCAAAGGTCATAAATACATACGAGATCCAGTATACTCCGACAACCCTGCTGATAGATAGGAATGGCTTTATATATAAGGGGTATATCGGGTGGAGTGTGCGTTCAAGCCCATCAAGGCTGGATGAGGATATAAATCATCTTCTTGAAGGTGGAGGATGATGCGTCTGCCAAGGAATTCCCTGAAACTTTTGATCTTAGCCGCCTTTGTGATCCTCTCCATCCTCGCCTCAGATGAATACCACCTAATTCGGATGCTCATTAGGGTTATCTGCGCCTCATGCATAGGGCTTGGTTAGGGCGATAGTTTTGAGGTTAAGAGATAAGAGAAGAGTCTTTCAAATAATCAGCTTGGCAATCTCAAATCTAGGTTTCATCCGCATCTTAAAGACTGGCTTCGTCTGCCCCTTCCTTTACTGTCACGGATGCCCATTCGCAGCCTTCGGCTGTCCAATAGGCATAATCCAAACCTTCATAATTTATGGGCGGCCTCCACTCTTCACAATCGGCCTCCTCGGAGTTTACGGAACAATATTTGGGAGGGCACTCTGCGGTTGGGCATGTCCATTCGGAGCCTTACAGGATCTGATCAGCCATTTTAGGCATGGAAGAAATCATAAAGCCAGACCAGTATGGTATACGAAGTTCATAGTTCTAATCCTTTCATTCGCAGCGGCCTGGTATTTTCTGGATACGGCCTTCTGCAAGCTCTGCCCATCCGGATCCCTCTTCGGCGCAATAATCTTCCACATAATCAATCCAGCCTACATTTCAGCCTTAAGCTCATACTTTTACATTCACATCTTCACTCTTGCCCTAACGATCCTCCTAGGAGCACTTATAAGTCGATTCTGGTGCAGGTACCTCTGTCCGCTTGGAGCCATATCTGGCATGTTCAATAGAATAAGCATCATCAGCATAAACTTGGACCCTGAAAGATGCTTGAGATGTAATGATTGCTTAGAGAGCTGCGTCATGGGGATCTCGAGGGTTGAGGATATTGGCCGCTCAACAGACTGTATCCTATGTGGAAGATGCATTGTATCCTGCGGTTCGAAGGCCCTAAAGTATACTCTTAATATTCGAGGCTAGTAATGCCTGATCGATTCTTCTCAGAGTATAGGGAAAAAGGTGGAGGGATTTATCTGCTCTTCCAGAGCTCCCGTCTTAATAGGTCTCTGACGGCGGCTCTTATCGCCGCGCTTCGGCTCGGATACATATTCTGCCTCACTAGCTCATCTAACCCTTCAAGGTATGCTTCG
>QMXE01000131.1 GCA_003661975.1 Candidatus Bathyarchaeota archaeon | reverse complement strand
TTCTTAAAGTAAACATTACAAATGACGAAAGTGAAACCCTTCAATTAAAAGGGATTGAAGTCCAAAGTTCAGATATTACACAGATCATCAATACTACTCATCCTCTGAAGTGGCTTATGCCATCAAATGAAACTTGGGCACTTATACTGTTTAACACGTCTGCAATAGAACCAGAAACCTACTCTGGATGGGTAAGATTTGTCTTTGAAAGTTCGTCGGGGACAACATCATACAGTACTATTAGTTATTCTCTCACAGTTCAACCATTTGATCCGCTAATACGGGTGGATCCACCGTACTTACACTTTGAAAGCTTAGGCTACGAAGAAAGTATAATAAAATTTACTGTTGAGAATCTTGTAGACGTCAATCTTACGGTTGCTCTTCAAATACCAAGTGAACTTGACGGAATATGCATACCACTTAAAAATATAGATACGATTCCACCTAAAGGGCATGCAGAGTATCCAGTTTTAATAAAATCTTGGAAAGTAGCAGACATGATCGTTGAAGAACTAAACTTTACAGTGTTGAGTCCTGTTCCTCAAACATGGCGTACACCTGTTGCCCTAATATCACACGAAGCTTTAAATGTCCAAAATTTCACCTTACTTGAAAAGCATGTAGTCTTAGAGAATAATAGCATAATTGTGAACAATGGCACAACAAAAACAATTAATTTCAATGTTCCCATAGGGACTCATCAACTTCTTGTAATCGGGGATTCAAACATAACAACCCTAGAGTGGGAGTTATATAATCCTATTAATAGTCCGGTTACGTTAATGGACATAAATTTCATCAAATTTTCGGTAATGGACCCTATGCCTGGTACATGGACACTATTGCTAAAAAATGAAGATCCTAAATACATCGCAAATGTAACATTAAGGGTACTCATTTCAGCATCTGATATGATCGGGGGTACAGATCTTCTTAAAGAAGAAATTGAATTACATGGGTATCTACTTGGCGGCGAGGATAAAATTGTTCGATTTTACGTTCCACCTGGAGTATCTTCACTTAACATATTTACTGGAGATCTACCAGATTTCACGTTAGAGTTATATGATCCATTTGGAAGGGAATTGTCATTAACGGAAACCCTCTTTAATCCTATTCACGGTACGTACACAGTTAGATTATTACCCTTGAACCCTAGTACGGAGCAAATAGCTTTTTCCATGAAAGTTGAAACGCCGCCCATAGAGGAGTTTAATGAAATCCCGGTTGTCGTCACGGATTTCATTAAAAGCAAAGAGGCTAAAATTTTCAAGTTTTATGTTCCTCCAGGTGTTGAAGCGTTTTCACTGGATTTGACTACAAATGCTTCCCTTAACCATTTCCTTAAGAGTCCGAGCTGCGAGAAATATCTATCAGACACCACTTATCTAGTTGAGAGTCCGGAGCACGGTGTATGGTCATTTTACGTTGAAGCACCTTACGAAAGCGCTATAATTTCGATCGTCGTGGATGAAGTAATTGCTAAATATTTGGGAACACCGCCGCTTCACGTTACAGGAAGAATTGATGGGACGGGCATCCGAATATTCAGATTTTGGATACCTTACGATACCGGGATCTTTGCCTTAAACGGCTCTTCAACTACTGGTGTAGGATGGAAACTATTTGATCCAAGTGGAGAAATTCAATACTTTAAAGAGGACGTATTGATGGAAATATCTGTGGAAAGCCCAAAGCCAGGTGCTTGGAAGCTAGAAATTGAAAGTTTCGAGTCTACAACATTTTCCTTTGAGGTTGTCATAGGGAATCAAAGCTTCTCAAAAGTAAAAATAGTTTTAGAAGAAAGCTTTCTTATTAGTACGGGGGAAAGTGAAAGCGGAGTTATTACAATACAGAATTTTGGGAACGAGACTCTTAAAATAATGAACGTCGAGACTCTTGATCCGTGGGTTAGCATTTTAGATTATGATCCTTCGGAAATAGCTTCTTCGACAGTTGGCTCTGTGGACTTTGAAGTAGACGCAGAAAACTGCACCTATGGAATATATCACAGCTTTGTAGTTATAGAGAGCAGCTGGGGGAAACATTTCGCTGAGGTCTCCATGGAAGTTCTATTGGATCTTGTAAAGGTTGGAGGCAGCGCTGAAATTTTAACGTCAAATGATGTTTCATCTGTAACTATAAACATATTTGTTCAGAACATTGGTGTTTCAAATGCTAGTATCTTAAATGTACCACTTTGCTATCATATTTCAGAACGATCGCTGAAAACTGGGGAGGTTTCAGTGATTTCTAATAACGAAAACAGTTTTGTTGAAGGTTTAAACTATATTTTGCCAAATATTACTGTCTCTTTCGGATCTAACGGTGATGTGATGAATTTCTTCGCAACATTTGTGATTGTCAAAGGTAGATCGTATAAGCCAAACTTTACGGGTATTGAAAATATCTATGCAAACATTGTCCAAAACAGCTTTAATGGGCTTATTGATGAACCGTTTTTGCTTTCCGTGAATGTAACTAATGAAGCAGATTACAGTACGGGGAAAGTTGTTCTGTGGAATTACGTGGTAAACGATTTCTACTTACTACCTGCTAGCGTGCCTTCCATTCAAAATGGTTCGTTTAGTATTCTCAGCGCCACAGTAAGGTTTACTGAATGGACAAAAGAAAATGTTCGATTACTATTGATTGTTGAAAATAGCAGTGGGGAGCTTGTCTGCATTGCTTCTCAAAATGTGTTAAGTATTGATATTGAAGCAGGGCTTGAAATAGTTGATGTTTGGTATATTCCGGAGACACCGATGGCACATGACTATATTGCGGTTAAGGCTAAGCTTGGAGAATATAAGACATCAATCTTTACGGTTTCAGCATTCTACATGTATGATAATCAGAGAGAAACGCTTCATATGGCTACTAGTGAAGGCAGTAATGTTTATAGTGGTATGTTAAAACCGTTTATGCAACCGGTAGACGTTAATTTCGTAGTTTCAGCAGTTGCAAATGGTAGACTTGGCTTCTTTATCTCAGATAATAATGGAAACTACTATAATATGAAGGTGAGAACTTCTCCTCCACCAGAGGAATTTGATATCACGGTTTTTACCGACCGACCTGCTTATCGAAGTGGAAGTAAAGTTCTCATTGCGGGCAATGTGACTAGGGAAGGTTCTCTGCTAATCAACGTTTTTGTCAATATTAAAGTTCTTGATCCAACTGGCACTGTCATCGCAGAAGGTCAAAAAATAACAAATGAAACAGGGTATTTTGCAATGGAAATGCAACTTACGGAAAATGCAACTGAAGGCATTTACCAAGTGAATGTAACTTACGGCGAAGCATATGAAATCTATGAGTTTTGGGTTGATAATACGCCTCCACTTATATCGAGTATTAAAGTAACTCCAGAAAATCCACGTGTAGGCCAAGAAATCATATTTGAGGTGCAGGTTCAGGACAATGAGTCAGGAATTGAAAGAGTAGTTCTTAGCTACAATGATGGGAGCGGATGGGTAAACATAACTATGGATAGTGCGGAGGGAGGCTATTATTTCGCTACGCTACCTCCTCTGGAAAACGAGACAACAATAAAATATAAGGTGTATGCGTGGGATCTTGCTGGAAATATTGCTTATAGTGAAGAGAGGGAAATTGAGGTTCTAGGAGAAGCAAAACCTTGGAGTGGTGTATCACCGATAATCATCATCTCTCTTGTTGCAGTAGCGGCAGTCGTAGTCTTCTTAGTTCTTAAGAGAAAAAAGTAACTTTTAATTTATCCTTATTTTTTATTCTAAAGTTACGCTTCTTAAAATATGAAGTATGATTTGTTTACTAAAATCTGGACGTGGTAATATTTTTAAGACACTACTTAAATAACTAGTAGTAATTTATTCAGCATTTCCGATAAACAAAGCATATTTACTTAGAAAATTTATCTTATGGGCTCTAAAGACAAGTTTAGTTTTACTGTAAAATTTAACATTTACATTTCTCGGATGGTGAGGGTTCATGGTAATCATGGAGGAATACGAGTATGTTCCTACGACCCCTTGGATTACATACACATTGATAGGATTAAATGTTATTATTTTCTTTATGGAGCTTTTAGATCCGCAAATTGTTTATAGATATTCTCTTATTCCGGTTTTGGTTCTTCAAGGACAAGCTTTGTATACGCTTGTTACTCATATGTTTTTGCATGCA
>QMXE01000130.1 GCA_003661975.1 Candidatus Bathyarchaeota archaeon | reverse complement strand
CTCCTAATCCTCATGGATAAATCTTGGATATCATCAATCACCAATGTTATTCCTCCATAAGTTAGAAGAAAAGCCATAGATATCGGTATGGGTGTTAAACTATAAACGCTCGGAAGAAGTATTGGCATTAATAATATGGATAGATATGCTGGTGCAAGCATCATTATTAAGGCCAAAGAGACGATCATCATTAGGAAACCATAAAAGTAGTGATGGAATCTAACCCTCCTTAGATTTACGTTGCCAATTATCTTAGCTGTGACAATATTTAGAAATGAACCAACCATGATTAATAGAAGGGAAGAATAATTTAGAATGTGTAATGGCCCCGCATGCCACTTTAATCTGCGAATATAAAGGGCATAAAGTAAATCTCCCGAAAAGAGTATCGTTAGTATAGAATTGAAAATAACGCATAGACACACGATTTTCCTTCCAAGAGCCTCTTGTATACTCAATGTAATTTAGAGGGTGTGAGCTCTTCAATTTAAGGATTGCCTAAATCCCCGATTTGAACCATCTAGATCTGGATAATCTCTACTTTCATTGAATGCGTATCTAACAATGCAATTGTCGCTTTCCCGCTTAGATACCCGCAGGCCTCCCCTGGATTCACAACTAAAACTCCATTTCTTCTCTTAACTTCTGCTCGATGCGTATGTCCATAGACTATGACATCAAAAGATCCAGCATCCATAAGAGATCTTAGAAGTTCCTGCTCCTCACCATGGAGAAGTGCTATTCTTAGATCTCCAGCTCGTATATCTGCGAATCTACCTCGAATCTCAATGCCTATCTCATTAAAGTTTCTCCGTAAGAGTTCTCTCTCAGCATCATTATTGCCAAAGACTCCGATCATCTTTGCTCTCAATGGTTTAAACCTAGAAGCCACGAAAGGAGCACAGTAGTCGCCTGCATGAAGCACTAACTCGACATCTCTCTCATTTAACTCCTTTATAGCCTTCTCAATAAATGGTAATCTATCGTGGGTATCTGAGATTATTCCTATCCTCATTCTCTCACCAAAAAGATTATTCCTTCAAAAATGATTTTTACTTTTCCTAAAAATCAAGTTTTTCAGAAATAGTTAATAGTCTGCTCCTCCATATACAATCTTTAAACTCATAAAAGCGTGTAAAAGAATGGCTGGGTTCAAGATTAACATCTTTTATGTAATTGCTTCGGTATGCTCCCTGCTCCTTGTAATATATATCTGGCTTATCTTCCTCCCCCTATATGAGGGAACAGTAGCGTATGAATACGTGAGGAATATGGCCTTCGTATTGACGATCCTGCTATTAGCCTCTGCTGGGATCCAAATTTTTCTCTCAGTGAAGAAGATCTCAAAGGATGAAAAGATATTCGCTTAGCATTAAAGGAGTTTCTTGTTATTCTTCTAGGGCTGACTTATATTTTGTGAGTCCGCAATGGCCACAAGAATATCTATCTCCGTGATCAGCCATGAAGTATCCTGGGCCGCACCTATCACAGAAGGGCAGAAGCCTCTTTATCTTCCCATCCTCAATCTTATAGTAAGTGTATATCTTCTTCTCTGGTTTTTTCTTTTTCGGCTTCTTTTCCTTCTTTGCCAATTAGATCATTCCTCCCCTTCCTTCTTGGGTATATTCCTAAGTATTATATGTTTTGGTTCAATATATTCTGCCTGGCTAACCGAGTCATAAACGTTAGCCCTACCAATCGATGTGGTCATGCCAGTTTTAGTTTCGATCTTCTTTATGTATATCCTTTCCTCATCAACATCTAATATGCTGGCAAGGCTCCTTCTAACCTGCATACGGGTAGGAGTTCCCTCTTTTTCATGATCTATCCGGAATTTTACTTCGAACCTTTTGAGTAGCTCATTTCTTTTCTGTTCGATGATCTCGATCTTCACGTCGCTCACCATTGGATTGCTATATGTCACTGATCAGCACTTATTTTTGGAATTGCAAATCCCCTTTATATCTTTTATATTTTTCTATTATTGGGACATTAATGAGCTTCCAGCACGGAGGATCCCGTCTTCCATCTTTTCATTTCCTTAATTATCTCCTGAAATCGCTGTTTTACCTTTTCATTTACCTCTATAATCACTACTCCCCGTTTCGGTTGTCCATAAATGACTATGGATCCATTTGGAGCAGATAATACCGCAACTAGAGTTAAAAGATCCTCCTCACCATCAACAATAACCTTCGATTTTCCATGGGAATTAATCGCTCTCTCAACGGTCTTCCATGATTCATCTGTTATGGTACCAGCCGGATTTCTCGTTCGAAATATATTCTCGGCCTTAAAGTTGACTGGAGAGGTTACCTTACGCATAATTTTCTGGTCTATTATCGAAACATCGAGTGGAATCCCATGCTCCAGCATATTCTTCGAAACTTGATCCCCTACAGCAATAAGTTTCACAGGTCTCTTCCTACGCATCATTCTAGAGATCTCTCTCGAGGTCTCTTCGAATGATCCCTCAATAAGGATGCCAAGCGGCTCCTTAAGCTTCCTACGCAACTCCGGAGTAAGTATGAGTATCTCGATCACCTTATACGGACGGCATATCTTCCCTTTCTGCTTATATTCATAAGCTTTGCTATCTCAGAATTCTCCGGATCAAGAATTATAACTATACCGCTGAAGTCATCACTTAAATCTGTAGATTTGCATTGAGGGCATACGCTCTTATCCGTGATCAAATGGCATCTCCTACAGGCTTTGTCAACCATCTATTGAGTGCCTCCCTTCTTTTCCTCCGCGCCTTTACTCTCTCCATGTATTTTCTTCACTTCCTCTTCAATCCACTCTAAGACTCCAAGGAACGGCTGTCTCGCGGTTACTCCTATCTTTCCAAAGCTGCTTCCTCTTCCAAGAGAGACCGCAGTTATGCGGGTCCGCATCTTATTGCCGATCGAGACTTTTCTCTTGGATTCTTTTCCTAACAGAACTCCTTGTCTATCATCGTATGAGATGAAATCATCCATTATCTGTGAGACATGAATCAAAGCGTCAACAGGCCCTATCCTTAGGAAGGCCCCGAAGTCCGTTACTTCAACAACTTCCCCCTCAACGATCTCTTGGATCTTGGGATAGAATGTCAGGAGAGAAAATGTGGCCTTATGATATGTAGCTCCATCCCCTGGAATTATCCTGCCGACTGGAGAGACTTTAATATCCGTCACTGCTATTATATAGCCTAACTCTTCGTCGATAACCCCCTCATACTTTAACTTCAGCTGTTCCTTAGCGACCTCTTCTAAGGGCTCGCCAAATTTATTCGGAGGTATCCGAACCGAATCCTCCAGAGTTACAATGTTAAACGTAACCCCTTCTCTCCCGTAATTTCTGTATTTAATCACTTACTAAATTATTTATTAATCCATCTTCTAAAGATTACAGAAAAGATTTAAAAATCTTCTGGAAAACTGATAAGCTGAGCATATTGATACAGCGAATACGGAGCAAAATAGACGTTAGTTAATGTTGCGATCCAATGACAACCAAGATGATAGAATGTAAGTAAAATTTTTAAGCCCTAAATCTTAATCTTAATGCGCATGATGAGGGACACAATATTCTGAGCATCTGTGATGATGAAGTGGAGCGACACTGAAGATCGCTGATTTTTTATTCGACGCTACCCTTCATGAGGTCAATTATATAAAAGACATCGCACTTGAGGCTGATTTTGATGTTTCCTCTCACGATATAGGTGTTGAGTCATGGTGGAATTCGAAATAAAGAGTAGGGATCTACTTGCCAGAATAGGAAGATTAAAAACCAAAAGCGGAACAGTCGAGACTCCGGCCTTCCTTCCAGTAATAAATATGGCCAAGCAATCAGTAACTCCGAGGGAGCTATGGAATGAGTTTAACTGTAAAATCCTGATAACGAACGCCTACATAATAAAGAGGCGATATGTTGAGAATGAAAAACGAGTAGAGATACATTCTCTTCTTGACTTTCCAGGGGTTATAATGACGGATTCAGGGGCATACCAGATATTAGAATATGGGGATATCGACATCACGCCAGATGAGATAGTTAAGTTTCAAGAAGATATAAACACTGATATCGCAACTATCCTCGATTTACCAACCGGCTGGAAGGTATCAAAGGAATATGCAGAGCATACGGTTAGAGAGACCGTCAATCGAGCCAGAGAACTTGAGAAATTAAAAAGTCGAGATGATATCTTATGGACTGGCCCAATTCAAGGAGGACGATACTTAGATCTCGTAGCTAAATCGGCTAATGAGATGGG
>QMXE01000129.1 GCA_003661975.1 Candidatus Bathyarchaeota archaeon | reverse complement strand
GCCTATCAACGAATGCTGTGTTTAACATATTATTTTCAGTTGATGGTTACACGATTCTAAGGAGTGAGGGAGAAATAGCAGATCTGCACAAAGGGTACTCATGCTTAATTCCAGCTACAACGCAAGAATACGAAGTTGAGAGCGATAGATCGATTCTTGTTAAAATATACGCGAAATAATTTTTAATTTCATTGAAAATCCTATTTTAAAGCTTATTAAATATTTTAGCTCTTGGATAGGTTCCTTACATAAAATCCTACCATAATCGCCATACAACCCAAATCCAATAGTAGGCTGATCTAGAGATTTGGAAAGTTGTATACCCAAGGCATTTTTCAGATATCTATACTTTTTATTAGCTCAACATCTATTTTGTAGCTGAAGTCTTTTATCCTATAGTACTTTTTAGCTTTGTTTCTCTCAAGTCTTAAATCGCTTTCAACAAGATCTGCTTTTTCCAACCTTCTTAAGTGAAGGTATAAGAGCTGTCTAGAAATTCCCATCTCTTTCGCAAGTTCATAGATGTTTTTCTCTCCTTCCAACAACTTCTTCAAAATTTTTATTCTTAGGGGATGGGACAATGCATCCCCTAAGTACACGATCTTCTGGAGGTCCATCGCCCCAAAATTTAGGTGAATGCGTAAAGCGAAATACCTGTCAGCAAAATTACGAATGTTATTACTACGGCTATGGCAGTACTATTATTCATTCGCTTGACAAGCGACAACAACGGTCTCCAATTCAGTGCTAGGTGAACTGCTGCAACAACAACCATCGAGAATCCTAGGAGAGTGTGAACATCTTTTAGTGTATGTTTTTCCATGCCCAGATATGTCCATTGCCCTGCTGCTCTAGCAAACTTTCCTGAAGGTGATATGTACATACCGTATCCTGTTCCAAACATGGCCATGAGGCCAAAGACAAGCAGTAGATCTACAACGGTTTTAATCAAACTTCTACCCATATGATCACCTTTTTTGCATAGTAACTAAATTGTTACATATGTTAATAAATTTTTTCGGTTGTGCTTAGAGATAAAAACTCCAAGAAAAGCAAAAATTTAAAAAGGAATAAGCATTCTCGAATTAAGATGTTCAAGCCTATCTGCAAAATGCCTCCTGAAGAGATTAACAGGGAAAATAAGACAAATGACATTGTTAAAAGGTTGTGTGTCATAACGGCAAATAGAGTTCATCTCAAGAGATATCCAGTTGATAACCCCGTTACAATATTTAATCCATCATTCATTTTTGAGGAGAAAGAGGTTATAGTGTACGGTAGAATAATTCTGGGCTACTTTACGTATGCAAGCGCAGTAGCTGAAATATTTGTGCCGATAAGAGACATCTACGGCAACACTTTTTCTGGACATTATACGGCTGAGATAACTGTATTTCCAGACAATAAGTTCGACCTTTGGGGCGTTGAAGATCCAAGGGTTTACGAAATAGAAGGTAAGAGGTACATGACCTACTGCGGAAGAACTGTAAATTACTTTAATCCAGCCGTAAGAACTGAAAGAACGCTTCCAGTTACAGCGGTACAGGAAAAAGATGGCTGGAGAAAACTTTGTGTATTCAGACTTCCTCAAGAATTGAGAGGGTTCGTTATAAGCGACAAAGACGCGTTTCTTGTTAAAATAAAAGACGAACTTAGGTTATTCCATAGAGTGCACATGAGGGACGAGAAATTCTACTTAGTAATCAGCGAGGTATCAAAGGATATACTGGCATCAGATACTTTCGTTGAAGTGAGTGTTGAAGATACTTGCTTGGCTTTAGAGCCAGCAAAATTTGAGGAAAAACTTGGATGGGCAACCCCACCAGTTAAGGTAGACAAAGAGTATCTGTTTTTAATACATGGTGTTGACGCTGAAATAAAGAGCTACAGGGTTTTTGCAGCCCTTATGAATGAAAATCTAGAAGTAACAGCAGTAACGCCTTACTATATCATGGGTCCGAAGGAGACATATGAGATATACGGCGACAGACCTTTTGTTGTTTTCCCGTGTGGGGCTCAGCTGGTTGATGACAAACTTCTAATATCTTACGGAGCTGCAGATTCGGCAGTGGGAATTGGAGAAATTGATGTTTCAGAACTCATGTCAATACTGGATTCTAACAGACTAGAGTGATCTGTAGAGATCTATAAACCTTCTAGCTATTTTTTCACTCTCATTCTCTCTTACATACTTCTCTGCAGCTTTTATGACTTTGTTTCTGAATCCCTCATCTTCAATGAGCAATTCGAGCTTCATTTTTAGATCCTCAACATTATCGTAAATAACTACCGGTTTCTCATCTGGTAAAGCTTCAAAGTGCCGAGTGTTCGGAACTACTGTAGGAACAAGAGATCCCAAACACTGGAAGAGGGTCGATGAAACGACTACGTAGCTTGTTTTTCCTTTTGGAAGCAAGTGTATGTCCGATGAGTGTAAACGCTCATAGACTTTCTCTGTCCTTAGTCTCATGTGCTCTTGCTTCAGCCATGGTTTATCGTACGGGAGCAGTCCATCAGAGCGGACGATTTTGTATACAAAATCGTACTTTGAGTGTAATCTATCTAGCGCATTTATGTAGTCCTCGTACTCATTTATCGGTTGTCTTCCAAAGCTGAAAAACGTTAGCATGTCCTCAGCAAATTTTCTCTGACTCCCCTTTACAGGATGACACGGGAACGGTATGATGCTCACCCGATCTTTGTAATCGTACAGCATTTCTTTTAAATATCTCTCGTCAAAAACAACTATTGTATCGAAGATGGACAGGTTAGAGTATCGCAGGTCTTCTCTCTTTCCCTCGTGCACGACAACTATAACTTTTGCCCCCTTCTCTTTTACTTTTTCAACAATTTTTTCAACGTGCTTGTACGGTATGCTCACGTAGGATTCTACAATGAACAGGTCAAATCTCTCAGGTAGTATTTTATCTTCGTCAATCCAACCACCACTCAAAGTTTCTGGGTCAAGCTCACTATAGCACCTTACAACAAAATCCTCTTCCGAATTTCTCATTATCTTGTGGTGCCACCATTTATTTGCAGTTTCAATATAAGGTGCAAATACTTTAAGGGAGTGACCCATTTTAATAAATTCGAATCCTAAAAGCTCAGCATGCGTTGATATTCCGCATGTAGCATTCCATCTTGAAAATATTCCAATATTCATATAATATTATAAACCATCTCTGCATATATACTTTGCCGTACTTAAATAAGTTTAGATTTAATCATTTCAAGAAATCTCCAACAAACGAGGAGTCTGGCGACTTCTATTGCGTTAACGTATTTTTCTATATTCCACTCTATGTCTTCTTCGATTTCTTTTCTGAGTTCGTCGAGTAGTGCTGAGAATATGTCGACGTTCATGAGACCGTCAATATCTATAAAACTTGCAAGCTTCTCGTAGTAGTAGTCTGAGAAAAATCCTATTGCAAAGTCTTTTTCGCTGGCTTTTACCAGAGCTGATAAGTCAAGAGCAAGTTTTATTGGTTCGGCATGCTCAGATACTTCTCTTAAAATCACTCTTACTTTGTAAAGCTCTGGTTGCTTTAAAGTCAGGTAGGCTATTCTTTCGATACTTGGAAGAGAACTTGGCAAAATCTTGATTACCACATCAGCATAGATCTTTTGGAAATCGATGTATCTCTTATAGTCAGGCTCTCTCTTGATTATCTCCTCTATTACTTTATTAAAGTTGTAACCCCTCTCCTCAACGTCTCTCCTAATTTTCCACTTTCTTTTGATGTACCTTGCAGGATCTACGAAAATCTTGAAGTCGAGGTGTTCTCTTAACCCCTCATAAAAAGTGTGCAGACCCTCAATTATGACAATAGGAGTAGGCGTAAACTCTTCCCACTCACCGAAAGTTCCAGTGGAGTGGTCATATGTCGGTTTTTTTATTGTTTCGCCCTTCTTAAGTAGCATTAAATGAGTCGAAATCAGCTTTAGATTATTCGCCTCAGGATGAAGAGGAGTAATCCCAAGTTTCCACCTAGTTTCTCTGTCGTAAACGTGGTAGTCGTCGAGAGTTATGGACGAAACGAGATCTCCTAGGATATTTTTAATTGCATTTGCAAACGTTGTTTTTCCCGAACCGCTGTCTCCCGCAATTCCAACTAAAAATACCTTTCCTGATTTTTTAATTCTCTCCCTTAGATTCATCTAGTTGAATGTCTTCGAGAAAAGAAAAAAGTTTTGCAAGATTCCATGAAGCACCACGTTATTTTCACAAGGGAAATGTAAAGCCGATATGTTTTATTATATATATCGTAGGTAAGTTTTTTATTAAGCAATGATAAAT
>QMXE01000128.1 GCA_003661975.1 Candidatus Bathyarchaeota archaeon | reverse complement strand
GCTATCCCAGGTGATATAGGGTCAAGTAGACCGGAGATACCCTTTGAAGCCAATCGATCCATATTCTTAGTTTCAGCCGCTTCTAAGGGGGTTTGGTGATTGAGCTCCCTCAGTGGACGATCAGCCATTCCATCACCGATAATCATGATGACCCGCACTAATGATCACCCCGCGGAACATGATAGATGAAAACGAAAACCTAAGGTTGAATCGAAGCTGTTGAATCCACTTACACTCCATTTCAAAAAGTTGAGATTACATTTCAGAATTGTTGCCATCAATAGTGTTGAGACATCAAGGGAACTGATAATATTTTCCTTTTCTCCTCCACAAATGAGACTTTGAGATCTAAACTCTTCATTATGGCAAGTCGATATATCTAAAATCAGCAACATATCAGCCAGCCTCCAAAATTAAAACTCGCTCATAAATAAGAAGATTGTGGCTGACTTTTAGAATAGGTATTTCGGAGCTGAAGCCCTTTAGAATTGCTGGTAGAACCATGAAAATAAGAGTAGTCTTTAGAGTCTCCTCGATGGCTTCAAAGGGCTCATTCTTCTGGAATGCCTGCATGCCTTGAATGCAGACAGGTATGAGCTAATGTTATCTTTACATGTTCCCTTTGTGAAGTTATAGCAGGGTTAGTCGTTTAGTTTGGGCGGCAGAACCTTCCTCACGTATGGAAGATCACATATTTCTGGGAGGTCTGCGCGAAGAGGGACTGGAAGTGGAACCTTCACGGCTGGTTGGAAAAACCGTAAACTCCTATCTTATTGGCATTTCTGAAGCCAGCAATAAAAATTTTATTCAAGAGCAAAATATTCTGGATGAATACTTTATCCAAGAATCTTCTAAAAGAAGAGAAGAACTAATCCAGTAGAGGTAGATCAATATGTTAAGACTTGAGTCCTCCGCATCACATAATGTTAAAAGCGCTTATTAGGGGGCTGATCGCCATTAGGGTTGCCGTGTCTTGGAGCGGAGGCAAGGAGAGTAGCCTTGCCTGCTACAAGGCGATCCTAGATGGATATGAGGTTTCTTACCTATTAAACTTCACATCCTATAATGGGAGATGCATGTTTCATGGCTTGAACTCCGCACTTATGACTGCCCAGTCACGGGCGATTGAAATACCGATAATTCAATGGAGGACCTCATGGAGCACTTATGAGCGGGAATTTAAGAATGCATTACGCAAATTGAGGGGGATTGGTGTGAAAGGAGTAGTCTTTGGGGATATCCATGAGATCCCCGGGCATGAGGGTTGGGTGGATCGCATCTGCAACCAATTGGGCATGGATCCAATAAAGCCTCTGTGGGGCTGTGATCCAATGCATGTTCTACTCGACTTTATAAATGAGGGGTTTGAGGCAACCGTAGTTATGGTTAAAGCCGGCTTGCCAACTGAGGAATGGTTGGGACGGAGAGTGGACAAAATATTCATGCTGAATCTAATGAGATTCAGGGGCAAAATTGATCCATGCGGCGAGTTAGGCGAATATCACACATACGTAACGGATGGCCCAATATTTAAGAGGAGAATAAGGATTCTTGAGTGTGAAAGAGTGCTGAAGAATGGATGTTGGTACCTTAACATAAAGAGATACAAACTTGACAATAAAAGGAGGCAGCTGGAAGATGAAGAGAATCTTCGATGTGATCCTAGCTTACAACGAGTCTAAGGCAGAAGCATTTATTCAGGAATTGCGTGGAAAGAATCCGCTTTTCATCTGCACGATAGGCACCACGGAAACTGCCAAGATCCCTGGAATATCAGCGGCGGGAAGAAATCCTGAACTGACGGACTACACGCCTCCAGCGGATGCTGAACTCATCCTTCTGGGAAGATGCAAGTGCATTCCAGATGTCCCAGTAACGCCTGAGGGGATACCAACGCCAGCCCTAATCACAATGTCAGCCCTTAAACTGGCGGATATACCAGCCCTCGTGGCAAGCGGAGGATTAAATGTGAAGCCGCACATCCCCCTCCTGGATTTGGGAGGTAAGCCGGGAAGCGATATTAGAATGGGCAGAGCAGTAGAAAACGTTGAAGAGGTGATCCGAAGGGCTCGGATTGCCGGGGAAAACCTATCTAAGATCGCGGATTATCTAGTGATTGGTGAGAGCATTCCAGGAGGCACAACGACAGCCTTAGGCGTCCTATTGGTTATGGGCATAGATGCTAAGGAAAAGATGAGCAGTAGCATGCCAAGTAATCCGCGTGAACTGAAATTCAGGACTGTTGAGGCCTCATTGAGGGTTTCAGGCGAGAAGTTCGGTTCTCTATCTGATGACCCGATCAGGGCTATTTCATGCGTTGGGGATCCTGTGATCCCGGCTTTCGCGGGGCTCGTTCTTGGAGCCGCCGAGAGAGTTCCAGTTCTAATAGCTGGTGGAACCCAGATGGGCGCCGTACTAGCAGTCATAAAATCGCTGAATCAAGCAATTTTAGGCAATATTGCCATAGGCACAACTAGATGGATCATAAGTGATAAAAGCTCTGACCTTAAGGGGATAATAAACCAAATCGCCGATGTACCAATATTAGCCGCTGATCTAGATTTCAGCGGATCCAGATTTGAGGGTTTAAAGGCGTATGAGAGGGGTTTTGTGAAGGAGGGGGTTGGAGCCGGAGGCGCGGCAATAGCCGCCATGATTAAGTCTGATGGAACAATAACAAAAGAGGCTTTAACTAAGGAGATTGAGAGAAACTATATGCGGCTGATCGGATTGAAGTGATGCGGCGATGCTTAAGGAACTAAGGAACCTTTTAGCCTTCCTCACCATAATCCCGGTAGGCATGACTGAAGATTACTTAATAGACTCCGCGAAGTACATGCCCCTTTTCCCGCTTATAGGCGCCTTTATTGGGTTTTTAGCAGGAGTATTCGCTTGGCTTCTACATCAAGCTCTCCCACCCATGATCGTTGGAGCGCTAACATTCGGCTTCATACAATTGATAACGGGGCTTCATCACGTTGATGGGCTTCTAGACTTCGGAGACGGCTTAATGGCTCATGGCCCTCCCCAGAAGAAGATCGAGGCCATGCACGATCGGAATGTAGGAGCCGGAGGCTCAACGTTTGGACTGATAACGCTTCTGACGAGTATCCTCTGCATAGCCGGGCTGAGCGTAAACATGATTATTCAGAGCCTCGTGGTATCCGAAACTTCAGCTAAGCTCTCAATGGTCGTGGGAGCATGGACTGGAAGATCAGCTCATAAGGGAATGAACACTTACTTTATCAGCGCCATGCATGATCGGCATAGAAATAAACGCCTATTAATAGCCTTAATGATCTCCTTCAGCATAGCATTTTGCCTTCTACGGATTGAAGGTACACTTGCCGTAGCATCCAGTATTATTACAAGTCTAGCTATGGTAGGCATTTCAAATAGACACTTTAAGGGTTTAACAGGCGACGTTTTCGGAGCGATGAACGAACTTGCACGTATGGCCTCCCTCCTTACAATATTGGCGGTGGCAAAATGAGCGTAACAGCTCTCGTCATGGCTGGTGGGAGAGGCACACGCATGGGTCTGGGCGGAGAGAAGCCCCTACTCAAGGTCGGAGGGAAGCCGATGATCGAACATGTCATAACGGCGTTAATGAATTCTAGGAGAGTTAGCGACATCGTTGTTGCCGTAAGCAAGTATACACCTCAGACCGCCGAGTTTATGGAAAGATTCCCCGTTAAAGTTTTGAAAACGCCGGGGAGAGGGTACATATCTGATATGAAGTATGCGATTAAGAGACTTAAGCTTAAGAAGGTTTTAATAATATCGGCTGATCTTCCCTTAGTTACCGGCAGAATCATCGATAGAATTATAGAGAAATATAGTAAATGTGATAAGCCCGCTATGACGGTTGCTGTTCCGCTGGAAATAAGGAAAAAACTCGGTCTAAAGGGAGAATATGTCTTTAAAGTTGAAAGTATACCTGTAGTTCCAGCTGGAATAAACCTGATAGATGGAAGAAGAATCGATGAGGAAGAGCTAGATGAGGAAGTACTTATTTTAAAAGATGATTATGTCGCCGTGAACGTTAATACACCTCTGGATCTCAGTGTCGCCGAAAGATTGCTCTCAGAAAGATTACGCGAGATCAACCGTACCACTAGAATAAGGAGTTCTCTTAAGACCTTTCGTAACATCTAAATCGTCTAGATAGCCTTAGGGTAGATCTTAACTTTTAGAGACGGCTTCTTTCTTTTTTATGGCGGAGACCGAGCCTAATGGAATTACGTAAATAGAATTTGTTATAGGATTCTCCTCGACGAGGACGTCGATGCCAAACGTCTCTCTTATATTATCTCT
>QMXE01000127.1 GCA_003661975.1 Candidatus Bathyarchaeota archaeon | reverse complement strand
GTTTTTGTATTATGTTTTTATTTTCGCTTTTATGGCTCTACCTTTATGCCTGTTGCATTCTCCAGTGATGCCAGATCACTCCGAATGGCATTCATGAATTCATTATAGAGATCGATAAGTTCCTGCGTTCCATTCACTCCATCCCTCATGACAATCATTTCCATATCAGATGGATCATAGTTGTATTCAGGATCATCCCTAAACTTTAATGCTATATCCATCATTCCGCATAGATCATCCAGAACATGTCTGTAACATCCGCCGAGCCTACTAATCATGTCAACATATCTCTTTGATTGAATATGAATCGCAGTAGCTATCGTTATGGAGCTAGATAGTAGAATGAGCAGTAGCACTGATAGGGAAAGGATCCTCATTCCAGACGCCTCAACGCCATATAATAACATCGCACCAGACGATATAAAGGTATATGAAATTTTGTTTAGAATCAATCTCCATGGTTAAGCTAAGTTTGAGTCTTCAATTTTCACATTGAATTTTTCTTATCCATAATGCATGTTCGCAAGGATTTTTTATTTGAGAATCAGAAATTGAGACTGATTTGAGATGAGTGTGAGAAGCCTACTTCAGATTAGGTCAGGTAACGCCGGGGACTTTAAGAGGCGAAGCTGCCGCTTCTCTAGGATATGCCCATTATATATTCCGGATGAAGATGGAAGATGCATCCATAGAGGGGATAGACTATGCAGGGACTTCATCAATGCATTAACAACATCTGAGTTCTAATGCTGAATTATATAAGTCTAATATATGTGGGAAAGTTGAAAGGGACATTATAATATGAAGATAAAGTATTCTGGAAGCATCTATATATTGCAGTATAAAAATGAAAGTCTTTAGATTATGAGGGGAGAGTGAAATCGGCAAGTTTGTTTTCCCGTTTCTTAAAATCATTTCTGATGTTCACAATTTTAAAAATAGAAGCAGTAACATTTTATTTTTGATGCCAGATGAAGAGATCGAGATTAGAGATTTGTGTGGATATACTGCAGACCGTCAGCAAAGGATGCCACAAACCTACACGCATAATGTATAAGAGCAATCTTTCATGGATCCCCCTCTGTGAGGTTCTCAATTTTCTAACCAGCCAAGGAGCCCTAGAAGTTAGGAAGATCGGAAAAAAGAGGGAATATTATATAACGTCTAAGGGCAGAGAGATACTGGAGTATTATGAGCAACTAAAGAGGATGCTCACGGAGAGAACCGGATTTCCCCGTGTATAACCTTCTTATTAGAGGCATTCAATTCCCTCATCAAAAACTTTCTTATTCTCTCCGGATTTAATTGAGCCTGAAAGTATATTGGAACCCCACACTCCAAATGCTCCATATGCTCAGGTATTGATTCCCTATATTCATAAATGATGTTGCCGTGCAGGGCCATTATTCTCAGCTCACCATCCAAAGTGAAGGATAGGGTATCGGCGTTTCGGGATAACTCCCTAAACTCCTCCCAATCCTTACACATTATATGAATGATGCCTGACCCCTCATATCTGATCTGACCTTCATGCCTCCTCTTATTAATCGCGAACTCCGACAGACTCTTTGAGACTACATTCAACTTTTCGATCAGAGAATCGAGATTCTTCTCATGCTCCCTTAAGACGCTGATTATAAAATCGACGGCGCTCATTCTCTCAGGGTCTGACATAACGGATTCCTTCGCTTTTGCCCTCTAATTTCCAAAATTATCTTCTAGGTTTCTTTATAAACCCTTTATGCATTTAAAAATCGGAAGAAATTCTCGTTTTTTAATTATAATTTACAGAAGTGTGAGAAAATTACAGAACGTTTCTTTCACACATTTTCCACACCCATTACGCTCGTTCACAACCGTATTAAAAATGTTCAGCGAAACCTTGAACCAAAAGGTAGAGAGAGAAGAGAGATGTTTAGGAATAAGAAGGGGATTCTGGGCGTAGAATCCGCCATAATACTCATTGCCTTCGTCATTGTGGCCGCCGCCTTCAGCTTCATGGTTGTGAATATGGGTTTGTATGCGACGCAGAAGGGAAGAGACGTAATAAGCCAGGGGGTTCAAGAGGCGAGCACTCCATTGACCCTTGATGGAACTATAATGATCAGAGGAAATAGCTCCGGCAAGGTAGACGCGATCATCATTCCACTAAAGACTTTGGGGGTGAAGTATGTCCCCATGGCTAATCAGACAACCATGGTCTCGCTTAGAGTTGAAAATCACACGGCATATGCGAACATTTACAATGGAATAAATAAGACTGTTGATCCTAGGGGCAAGAGCTTTACGGATCTAATAAATAGTCTTGGATCCGGAACTACAGCCATGCTCTTCATAGAAAACTCTGATGGCGACGATTCTTTAGACATGCAGGAGAAGGGCCTCCTAATAATTCATTTAGCATCAGGTGATCAAGCCGCTAGGAGAGAGAACGTCTTCATTGAGCTTAGACCTGAGAAGGGAGCTCCGCTCTCAATCGAGTTTACAGTTCCATCTGAGCTCCAAGCTGGATTCCACACTATAGGATAGGAGGGGAGAATGGGAGATGAAAAAGCCGAGACTACTTAGGGATAAGCGTGGAATAGTGGGCATAGAAGCTGCGATAGTGCTTATAGCATTCGTCGTAATAGCCTCAGCGCTTGCTTATGTAGTCGTGAATATGGGCTTCTTTTCAGCCCAGAAAGCCAAGATGACGATAACCCGAGGCATCGAGGAATCCACATCTGCACTACAATTGGATGGATCAGTAATCGCATACACAAATGAGACTGGAGGATCAAAATATATCCAGTATCTCCTCATACCAGTTAAGCTCTCAATCGGCAGATCAAGCTTGGATCTCTCCAATAAGACAACGGCTATCTCAGTATGGGGAAGTAATCTGCTGAATATCTATAAGGGTGTTGTGAACGAGACAGGGACAGGTGGTGCCTCAGGAGGAGTTGGAATAAACTTTGGCTTACCTGAAGACCCATCAAACATGACAGAGGTTATATACAAGCTATTTGATAAGAATTCAGGTGAATCTAGTGCTTTAGGATGGAATGTAAGCGCCGCCTACATAATCATATATAATGATGACAATGATGCCGTCCTAGAGAACTTCGAGAAAGCCTATGTTGTCATAAATCTCGGAGGCACTGGATTCTGGAGGCCTGAATACTCAAAGGTGAAGGTTGAGATAAAGACTGGACAGGGAGCCGCTCTCGTCGTTGAGAGGTTAATTCCAGGCGGCCTACCAGCGAACGCAGCTGTTGACCTTGGCTGATGAAATCCTCCATTTATTTTTTAAATATTTTTGTTTTGTTTAAATATTTTTGAAAAATATACTGTTCAATAACAATTTTAGAAAATATTTTCTAAAAATCTTTTGTCCTTTCACAAGGGATAAAAATATTCTCCATTTCTTTATTTTTGAGGAAAATGAGGAGAGGACATCTAGTAAGGGAAAGAAGTGGAATGGTGGGCTTAGAGGCAGCGATCGTGCTCATTGCCTTCGTCATTGTGGCCGCCGCCTTCAGCTTCATGGTTGTGAATATGGGTTTGTATGCGACGCAGAAGGGAAGAGACGTAATAAGCCAGGGAATCCATGAATCAGGATGCCCACTAACCATAGATGGCAGCATACTCATAAAGGCCAGTAATAGAAGCGGATACGCTAAAGCCATAATAATCCCACTTAAGACTATGGGCACCAAATGGGTTTCGATGGGAACAAACGGAACAGTCGTCTCACTAAGAATAAGAGATAAGGCCTGGGCGAATATTTATCGAGGAATAGGCGTATATAATGGAACGGAGCCTAAGACGCAGATCGATCCGACGGGGTTGCAATTTGATACGATCATAGCGAATCTAACCAAGGGTTCCCAGAGCGAACCATCAACATGGTGGGGGCAACTATACAATAATGAGACCGGCACATACGTCACGGGAGCTGTCCTGGTCATAGAGAACAGCAACGGAGATGATGCTCTACACCATTTCGAGAAGGGCTTCCTAATAATAGTCTTGGATCATAACAACGAAGCCTTAGTTAGGGATGAAGTTTCAATAGAGATTAGACCGGAAAAGAGCGCTCCATTAACCATAGAATTCACGATCCCTGAGGCATTACCGGAAGACTCGTATGTTATGGCGGGATAAAGATGAGAAGAGGAATCAGATTGCATAGGGATAAGCGTGGAATAGTGGGCATAGAAGCTGCGATAGTGCTTATAGCATTCGTCGTAATAGCTGCTGCTCTTGCAGGCGTAGTCATAAACATGGGTTTCTACTCAACGCAGAAGGTGAAGGGCACCATTGGCAGGGGGATATCAGAGGCATCCAGCGCCCTC
>QMXE01000126.1 GCA_003661975.1 Candidatus Bathyarchaeota archaeon | reverse complement strand
TAGAGGGTAATTAGATTGAGTCTCGAAAAATTTGTCAGAAAAGCTAGAAGTAAAGACGGTAAAGAAATAGATGAAGTCAGAGAAGTACTGAAGATTCTCGAACAGTTCAGTAAAGGTAGACCTCGTATCCGCGCTGTTTATGTAACTCGTAACCCCTAAGGAGAAAGTTATGCTTGTCTGTTAACTATCCAACTTACACCAATATAATTGATCCTAAATAATTTTCAAACTCATAGAAAACCTCTCATACAACGAATACAAGATAAACTGCAGGGAAAATTGATCGTTTATACGGCTAGCCCCTTTCATCCTTGCTGAAAAATGGCTAAAGAATTACATGCTAAAAAATGATCCAAAACAAGCAAAGAAAGTTGCGCGGTGGCTTTCAGAAGGAAAGGTGTACAAGTCTCACGGCAAGGTTATCGATTTTGAGGAAGCAAAGGATGTTCTAAAGCTTAATGTGGAAAAGATTGATCCGAATTCCGAATTGTGGAACGATGTGTGGGAGTTATATTGCAGATCGATCTATTGGCTACAACAACATCAAGCCTAGGGAGCAGCAAAGATATTTGAAAGCGAATCTATATCACTAACGATGAACATCCAAGTTTTCAAAGCTACTCAGAAACGGCCTACACTGCCGACCAAATCATCTCAACCCAAAAAGGCGACTTAATCCTTTGGAGTTTTGCTGAGAGTTCTAGGTGTGATAGGGTTTATGTCAGGACTTCTGAGTGGGCACTTGTACTTCTCGGGTTTTGAGCGTTTCCCTTTCCTTGGGGTCTTCCGAGGAAGTCCTTCTCGAGGAATTGTTGAAGCGAATCGATTAGCTACTTGGGACTTTTAATATGCTCTTAAAAGATTATCTCTGTGCTCCTCGCTCCTAATGCCTTGCAGTACAGTAGCAGAAAACCTTTTTAATTGTTTTCTTCGTTTGCCCTATGCTCTTTATTATTTGGCGCACGTGATCTGCGAAAAATTCTTCTTTTTCAACTCTCGTGCACGTTAAAAAAGGATGGTTTTTCCATAAGAGTAAACAGCCCACAAAATCTCTGGAATCCATAACATAAAGTTAACCGCTATCGGCGTTGGCGAAGCAAGATCATCGCTTAACTACATAGTTAACCCGTCATCCAGAAGCAGAGGCAGAGTCACCCAGAAGCATAGGCATAGGTGCCAGCATCATAGGTGCCAGCATAGCTTTCCAATCTTAAAGTGCTCCCAGCCTCTACGCTCTATCTTTCTTATCTCTCCATCGGTTCTCAGCTCTATTCTTTTCTCTCCGATAACCCTCCCTATCCTTATGAGGGTGCCGCCCACATCAGCGACGGCTCTCTCAGCAGCCTCCCAAAGTTGAGGCCTAACCGTAACTATGAGCTCATACTCTTCTCCTCCATAAAGGCCTAAATCGTAGGGGTCGAGACCATGGATATCAGCGAATCTAACAGCCTCCTTGGCTATAGGCACATGATCAATTATGAAGCCAACGTTGCTTGCATCTGAAAGCTCATATAGGCTTATGGCCAAGCCATCGCTTGAATCTATCGAGGCTGAGAGAACCCCAGCTTCTGAGAGAGCTAATCCCTCGCTCAGCCTTGCCCGTGGAATGAACACGGCCTCCTTTAATTTCTCCGCGATCTCCTTTGGGGCTGATAGTCCCTCGAGTAAAATCTTAAGACCGGCAGATGTCTTTCCAAACTCTCCAGTAACGGCTACTATGTCACCTGGCTTGGCACCGCTACGACTAACAATTCTTCCTTCACTGCTGAATCCGAGCAGTGAGCAGCTGATTATCAAGTCTGAAGCCTCATTTGTATCTCCGCCGATAATATAGGTGGAGTATTCCCGGGCAGCATCACCCAATCCAGCTCCAATATCCCTAATATCATCCTCACTGAGGCTTCGAGGTAAACCTAGGGAAACGAGCATGGCTAAGGGCTTAACTCCCTTAGCCGCAAAGTCGCTTATATTCATCACAACGGCTTTTCTCGCAGCCTGCCTAAGACTCATGCTTGGAGGCACGTCAGTCTCGCCGACAAGCATATCGGTCTTCAAAACGGCAACCCTGCCACCGCCAATATTAACGGCTGAGACGTCATCCCCGAGATCCAAGGCTAGGTCAGGCATACGATCCAGATACTCCCAGATTAGTCGAATTATCCTTCTCTCCCCCAAAGCCTCCAAGCCGCACAACAATAATACCCTCAACCAGAAATAGCAGAAGGGATAAGTAAAGCTTACCTGTCCAAAATACCTTTTTATCCTAAAGTGATAAAAATAAAAGGGTCCTCTACAATTAGCCTAATTGAGATGACTCAGCCCCGGTAGCTAAGCCCGGTTATAGCAGCGGCCTCGTAAGCCGCAGGTCGCGGGTTCAAATCCCGCCCGGGGCTCCAACTTAAGCTTTTAGTAACAATATTCATTGCATGGGATTCATAGACTTATGTAGGTTTAGCATCTCACTGCTAACAGATATGAATAGCTGCTAGTGATAAACGGTTCTACTGATTTGCCTCCTCCGATGAGGAGGGTGAGGAGAATAAGCGTTAATGAATCCAAGTTCGATGGGGGAAGTTAGGAACTGAGATGACTAGCTTCCACAATCGGCTTGAGGAATAAAATGGCGATGAACACTAACGTAAGTCTATGCTTACCTACGCGGATAGGAACCCTGATTTAAAGAATTCTGCTGTAAAATATCTGCGAGCTTACCATAAAACATAAAAATTTTGTTCATAACGTTTGGATAAGAATTTGGAGGTAAATTTAATGAATGGTTTTTGGGGCAGGATTCTCCTCGTAGATTTATCCGCCAAGCGCTGTTCCATTAGAATGGTCAAAGAGGAGTTCTTCAAGAAGTATCTTGGAGGGGTAGGAGTAGCCGCTAAACTGATCTTTGAGGAAGTTGATCCAAAAGTTGATCCGCTAAGCCCAGACAATATAATCATCTTTTCAGTTGGACCCTTCCAGGGAACAGCGGTTCCGGGATCTGGAAGATGGGTCGTAGCCGCAAAGTCGCCCTTAACAAATATTTGGGGTGAGAGCTGCGCTGGAGGAAGCTGGGGGTATCACTTTAAACGTTCCGGATTCGATGCCCTAGCGATTAGGGGCATGGCCGAGAAGCCAACCTACTTATGGATATGCGATGGAGAAGTAGAGTTTCGGGATGCCTCAGACGTATGGGGAAAGCCTACATCTGAAACTCAAAATATGATAAAGAGAGATCTCGGCGAGAGAAATGCGAGTGTTCTATGTATCGGACCCGGCGGAGAGAATCTGGTCAAGTTCGCATGCATAACGAATGATCATGGATTTGCTGGTAGATGCGGACTGGGGGCAGTTATGGGATCAAAGAATCTTAAGGCAATAGCGACGAAGGGAACATTAAATGTGGACGTCGCTGAACCAGATAGGCTTAAGGATCTAGCGCAGCGGTTATCTAAACAGATACATGAAGAGGCAGTTTCTCTACGTGAGTATGGGACGACATCCGCTGCAAAGGCATTTCATGATGAAAGAGGCTATGGCCTAGCTGGAAACTGGAGGGAGGGAAGTCTCGAAGGAATAGAACTAATCGATGGCGATCACTTCAAAGAGATAACTGTAAGCGGTGAAGCATGTATCATGTGTCCAATAGGCTGTCACAGGCATACACGAGTTGATGAGCCAGAGAAATATGCATATGAAGGTCACGGGCCGGAATACGAGACCATAGGCATGATTGGCTGGCTCAATAAGATAGTAGATGTAAAGGCAATAGGATACTTAGGCCATATATGCAATGAGTATGGAGTTGACACGATAACTATGGGCTCAATAATAGGCTTCGTAACGGAATGTGTGGAGAGAGGATGGTTGACGCCGAAGGATCTAGATGGGATAAAACCGAGATGGGGAGAGGCCGACCCAGCCATAGAACTCATACATAAAACTGTCAAGAGGGAGGGTATAGGAAATATTCTTGCCGAGGGAACGGTGAAGGCCGCGGAACACATACATCCAGAAGCCCAAAAGATAATAGTTCACGCGAAAGGATTGGAGTATCCAGCCCATGACCCCAGAGCAATATTCCCGCTAATAATAAATTATGCTACAGGTGCGCGTGGAGCATGCCATCAAAGAGGATTCGTCCCCTGGGCCCCGTCCCTGCCAATTCCAGAATGGGGAATAGAAAGGTTAAGTAAGCCTCACAGCATGGATGGAGCCGCCGAGATCGCGGCCAGATATCAGGACTGGTCAGTCCTCTTCAATTCTCTAGTTCAATGCGAATTTATGGTTTGGGGAGGACTAACATTATCTGATCAGATAGCATTCCTCAATCATATTACCGGATGGAATATCGACGCGGCTTA
>QMXE01000125.1 GCA_003661975.1 Candidatus Bathyarchaeota archaeon | reverse complement strand
CTACTTCATCATCTTATTTCGCTGGGACTCTCTATTTGATTTGTCGCATGCGTGGTTGGGATGTTACAGTTCATTTTACGAAAACAAAACTTAATGGTGAAAGAAAGCACGATAATTGGAGAATTTATATTAAGCCTGAAGGAACTATTCAACGGAAGAAGATTGAAATTGAAAATATCGGCACACAGAATTTCGGCAAATCAGGCAGAAAGGACTACCTCTATGATTTGGAGATTGAGGGAGCTGATAACTATTCAAACGGTGAAGTAGTCTTTCATAATTCTAAAATGAAGCGCTGGTCAGAATGCGATGTTGTTGTCCTCGGAAAACATATAGTTAAAGGCACCAAAGATGTGTATAATTATTATCTTGGAATAGACATAAGTCCTGAATATGCAGCTAAGCTCCTTGACGACAAGAAGCTCAAGAAATGGGTAGTAGCGCTAGACGGCAAAAAACTAATCACTGGCGTTACCAACATCCGAAATCTTCTCAAAAAGAAAGCTAAGGTCAGATTCTTCATTTATTATGGCAAGTCTGATAATACAAAGATTAAGCTTGATGTTGGAGATGTTCTTCGTGTTACAAGTGAGGAAGTGATAAGATATGAAAATGAAGCTCATCCTGAAGCTCCACTCTTTAGAGGATACATTAATAGAGCTATGGAGCCTATCCCAGAAAAGAATGTTTCTGATTCGCTTGATGTCTTTAATAGGCTCTCTCTGCTTGAGCCGAAGCGGGTGCCTATTGAGGAATTAATCCGATGGCATCAGGAAAGTATTAAAGAGAAGAAATTCAAAGGTGGAGGTTTGTATTTGCCAGCTCCTCACGCTGAATTGATTTATGCAGGCAAGAAGGTTCTTGTATTGAAAGACAGGAAATATAATATAGGTGGAGAGGTATTCTTAATTTTTGACCACGATAAAGCATACGGCTATGCGATGCTGGGTAAGCCAATAAAAATCAACACAAAGACAGAATTCATCAATCTTCAGCCTCTACATAAAGTTACAGAAGAAGAATTCAAAAAATATAAATGGTCTCTCCCTCTATATGCATATCCAGTTGTCCAATTCATGCCTTTCTCAAGACCTAAGAAAATGAAGGTCCCACGGGGAGTGCAGAATTTTCTTCTTGATGCAGCTGATTATATAGTTGAGGAGTCCTCCTTGCCACCCATAGCTTTTCTTGGTGAAAGACCTGTGGAAATCTTGACGGAGAAAACAGATTAGCGAAATTGGTGGATTCTCCACTCTTTTCTCCGTGAAATCTCTTCAGATAGTCTATTTCGCTTGTCATGAAAATTTGAAAACAACTCATCCAAATATTATATGTCTTGCGAAGTAAGTTTTGCTTCTTATCAGAACAAAAATTTTCTGAATGGCGGAAGGAGAGCTCGCCGTTCCATGAATGGCGGGAGGAAAATCCATATTCTATATCTCTTACCAGAATTGAGATTTAAGGAAATGGCGAGATTTCCTTTGGGTTTGAAATTTGATGTGGGATGTCTATAGTCAGAGTGCGATTCTTGGAAGACGGAAAGGAAGCAGAAATTCCTCTCGAAATTCTTTCATTCAAGGCGCCCAAGAGACTCACGAGGGAAGAATGGAAGAAGATTGTTAAGCAGTATAAAGGCAAGCCATTTCCTCCTGAGTATTATGCAAATTGGAGGAGAGGAAAACTTGCGGTGATTCAGTGGCATCTCCGGGGAATTCTACCAGAGGATAAGGAGGCATATGATAAGGGCAAGAAATCTTTTGCGGAGATAATTGTTGGACACTCACTTCATCAAGATTTCCGTATTTGGTTTGAGGGCTTGAGTTATCGTGTTGAGTGGGTCATTCTTGAGGATTCCATGGAATCGTATGAGAGATATAATTTAGGAGAGCGAGATCCGAAAACTAATAATGTTCAGAAAGCTCTTGCTATTACTAAAGAAATTCCTGCTAAATCTGAAGAAGCTACAAAATCTGAAGAAAATCGGGATAAAGTTTTAATATCTGAGGAGGACACGAAAATTATAGAAAAATATGCTATACACGAATGGGATAATTGGCTGGCACCAGGAGAAATTGGGAGTTTGCAATATACTTGGGCTGTCCTTATTACCATATCAATAGGAACCGTCTTACCCGGTGTCCAAAGAGATTCTTTCCATGAGTATTTCTATTATCCATCTCCAGATTTGCCTAAGCAAAATCAAAAACTTCTTAACGGAAGGATAATCTTTAGAGCGTTTAAAAAACCTCGCCCCCTCTGGTGGACTTGGATGGCGATAAGAAATCCCTACCCAGCTAATCCTTATTGCGAGGTCGATCGTGGAATATATAAACCTATCGATGCTGAAGATTTAAAATATATAGATAAGGAAGATTATCCCGAATGGAAGGAGCGAAAGAAAGATTGTGAATAATGCCGTTGGGTTATTCTCAACGAAGGCAAAATCTTGTGTATGGCGGCAAATCTGGATTCATAGGATATTTAATGATTCGTCCTCCCGGTCCTTGGCGAATGTATTGGAAGACACTTGAAGGTTTAGTTCTCTGGTATGATTTTAATCAATGTCAGGTGATAGATTTATCTGGACATGGAAATAACGGAACGATTTACGGAGCGCAGTGTGTGCAAGGTCGCTCAGGCAAGGCTTTGAGCTTTGATGGGGTGGATGATTATGTGGATTGCGGGAATGACGAGAGTTTGAATATTACTGACGAGATTACGCTTGCAGTGTGGGTGAAGCCAAGTAAAATTTCTGATTTATATGCTATTGTTAGTAAGGCAAGCAATCCTTCACCTCCTTATAATTCGTATGAATTTGCTATACAAGACAATGAGCTGAGAATCTGGCAAGGAGGTTATGGGACTATTATTTCTGTGCCTTATCCATATACAATTAATACATGGCATCATATTGTAGCAACAATTAAATCAAATGATAAAGTAAAACTGTATGGTGATGGCGTACTTTTAAAAGAAGAAGATTACCCCTACACCTTTAGTTCAGCTTCGATTAAAGATGTCCTTATCGGGTCTTGGGAAGGGCGTGAAGTTTTCGACGGCATCATCGACGAAGTCCGCATCTACAACAGGGCTTTGAGTGAGGAAGAAATTAAATGGCTATACGAACATACTTAAAATATTAGAAAGAAATGAAAATCAAAGTAATAGAAAAACAGGAGCAACATGATATTTGGGGTATGTTTATAGAGGTAAATTCTGATAAAAATATAGGCTGCGATGAGATCGCAAATAAACTGAAAAAGTATTTAAAGAACGAAGCGGTAATGTCTTATAATTCTACTTCAATAAAAATATTCCCAAAAAATGAGGAAATATTTGGAAATCAGATAAGAGGTATCAGATATAACCAAGGACAGAGATTTTATCAGGATACCGCTTTACGATGATAATATTTCTCAGACTATTGAGGACTCACTAATCCTTCTCAATTCGAGTAAAGAGTATAATGTTTATATACACGAGTGTTTTCATGATAAAAATCCCAAAAGGCCGTGCCGGCTAACATTTTTGATGAAAATAGGAGGTGAAGAATAAATAATGGAGTCTTTGTATCTGTCCTCACATGCACTAGATAAGCTTGCTGCTCTCTGTCCTCAAACTCTTAAAAATCTTGACGAGGACGCAGCCTCTCTTGCTGAAGAGATTATTTCTAAATATAATAAGGAGGAAGTAAAATCAGCAGAGAGGCTAATCTCCCATGCGATTACAACTGTTTCAAAATATCTTCTGACGGAAAGAGCCAAAGATGGCGAGCTTGATGCTCTTCTAATATACTTTGAAAATTTATTCGTGGATGCAGAAGAAAATCCAATTGAAGCTTTAATCGGAGTTTTTACTTATTATCTGCTTTCCAAGCCGCACTTTGACAGCTATAGGCATTTAATTTCTGCATATGTGTTTGATGAAGTTGATTTGGGTGAGGTGACATGAATGCTGAGGGAATAGAAATAGAAGACAGTTCTCTCGGCTTAATTTTATTAGGGATTATCACTGCATTAGCTTTATTCACCTCTCACGGAATCGCTGTGTATGCTCTCAGCCTACTAGCTTTTCAGCTATTTAAAAATGAATTAAAATCTGTTGTGTATAATGTATTTGGTAAGAGGTCGTAGGCAGCGAGAGGAAGTTCTTAGGAAAGCAGATTTAATTTGGTCAAGGAAAGAGCGTGAGCTGCGAGCTTTCTTTGATGACCTCTTCGATTGGTTCATGGAAGGCGAAATAGATGTTGCAGAGGTAGATAATCTATTACGCTTGCGTATTCCTATATTAACTAAGGAGGACAGGGCTAAGATTATTCAAATGTTATTAGACGCAAAACATGAGCTTGAAATTGAAGGAGTGATTTAAATGAGCAAGCAGCTTATAATTATATTAGATGCTTGTAG
>QMXE01000124.1 GCA_003661975.1 Candidatus Bathyarchaeota archaeon | reverse complement strand
CTTCAGCCTAAACCCACATATCAGGCAGGTGGATGAGGAACCCCTGGTGTATCGGCTCTCTACGGTCTTAACGCCCTCCCATAGGGCCTTGTGCTCCATCTGCTTGAGGAACCTCCTGAACCACCAATTATTCAACCTACGCTTAAGCCTCTTTGAACGCCTTGAGACCGCCTGAACTTTTCCGTTGAACTTGTTGAATCGTTTAGCTCTTCTGTTTACAGCCCTCCTTAACCCCTTGAGGTCTTCGTGGATGATGCTGTATCCCTTCTCCTTGCACCACTTAACTATAGCTACAGAGACCTGATGTAGCATCATTAAGACCTTATTTTTATAGTTCTTTGAGAGCTTAGAGAGCGCCTTCCTCAGAACTCTCCTATCTTTGTGGTATCTTCGCTGTATGGCTCTCCTTCTCTCAAAATAGCCTTGGTTAGCCCTTTTCAGCTTTGATAGGTCGTATATCCTCACCTCGCCATCCGAACTTACAGCCGTAATGTTATCCTCGTTCACATCTACGGCGACATAACCCTCAGACTCCTCAATCTCAACAACCTTTGAGAAAGAGACATATACCATACTTGGTGTAAGGGTAACGGAACCTAGCTTGAAGATCGAATTAGCAAGGAACTCCACGCCCCTCTTATGAAGTGGGATGTAGATATACTCTCTAGGCCTTAAGGGAATCCTCAGCCTACAATTCTCGATCTTGAAGCCTTGATTCCCAATCTTGGCCATCAATCTCCTAGCTCTAGGTCTCTTGACACCCGAATGCTTCCTAGCCTTTCGATAATTCTTGAGGATGGTTGCGGCTACCTCGATTGCTGAGAGAACATACCAGCTATGATAACCATATTTCATCAGCCTATGATAGACCTCTCCTGTAAGCCTAAACCTTGAGGTTATCCCCTTCCCCAATCCTACGTGGATACAGTAGTTGACCATGTCTCTGAACGCCTCAAGAAGTTTGAGAACATCCTGTGAGGGCTGATAGGGGATGCCAACACATTTCATCGCTTTGACCGTTTCCACTCCTCATACACCTCTAGAAGCCTCAGTATAACCTCTTCGTAGCTTTGCCTAGGATGGACCTTAAGCTCTGCCAATTTCCTCAAAGTCGATTTATGGAGGGTTACTGTCGTCTTTCTATCGATCTCAGACATACAATATCTTGTAATGCCAAGGCATATTTAAAAATATCCAAAGATGCAACGCAAGAAAACCAAAATGCTTTTCTATTACTCACCACTCATAAACGCAACAGAACCAATAACAAAAAGATTTTTTAGTCTCGTCTCTAAAGTCTTGAGAGGAAACGTGGCTGAGAAGAATTGTTAGTAGAGGTGAGAGGCTATGTCAGTATTTGCTGTTCCGGGAGCCTATGATCGAGCGATCACCGTGTTCTCTCCGGATGGTAGATTATTCCAGGTTGAGTATGCCCTTGAAACCGTTTATAGAGGCCCAACCATAATAGGAATTTCATGTCCGGAAGGAGTTGTTATTGGAGCTGAAGAGAAGATAGAGTCGAAGCTTCAGGATCCAAGCTTCACTCAGAAGATTTATGAGGTAGATGAGCATCTCGGAGCTGCAGTCGTCGGAATAAGCTCTGACGCCCGCATACTCGTGGATGAATCAAGAGTATTCTGTCAGAGCAACCGTCTAATGTATGATGAGCCGGTTGACGTTGAGGTCGTAACGAAGAGGATAGGCGATATAATGCAGCTGTATACTCAGCACGCTGGGGTTAGGCCATTCGGCGTCTCATTGATCTTCGGCGGAGTTGACAGGACTGGACCGAGAATATTCACTACAGACCCAAGCGGATCATATAGATGCTATAAGGCTGTGGCGATAGGCATCGGGAGAGAGGCTGCAGAGAAGATACTCGAAAAGGAGTATCGCGATGACCTAACATTAGAAGAGGCTATAAAGCTCGCTGCCAAGTGCCTCGTGAAGGCAAGCCAATCGAGGGGTGAAAAGCCAATAATAAAGCTGGCAATCGTTCCAACATCCACTAAGCGCTTCCGAATGTTAACAAAGGAGGAGACTGAAAGATACTTAGCGGAAGTAATGGGCAGTGAGAGTGATGAGCAAGAGGTACACGGTAGCTCGGATTAACATAAAAGGTAAGAATTTTGAGGTCATAGTTAATCCCGATCCGGCGCTTGCATATCGAGAGGGCAAATCTATCTCATTATCTGAGGTTCTAGTAACGGATACGATCTTCAGTGATGCAAATAAGGGTCTGAGGGTCTCAGAGGAGGATCTACGCTCAGCTTTTGGGACAACGGATATCCAAAAGATAGCGGATACGATCCTCAGAAGGGGAGTTCTGCAGTTAACCGCTGAGCAGAGAAGAAGGATGATAGAGGAGAAGAGAAAGCAGATAATCGCAATAATCTCCAAGCAATGCGTGGATCCGAGAACAAAGCTTCCACATCCACCGCTTAGAATCCAGCAGGCTCTAGAGCAGATCCACTTCTCGATTGATCCCTTCAAGGATGCTGAGGAACAGGCAAACGAGGCGATCAATCAATTACGGTCAATCCTGCCGATCAGTATCGAGAAGATCTCCGTATCCGTCAGGGTTCCCTCACAATATGTTGGCAGAGCGTATGGAACCGTAAAGTCCTTCGGGAAGATTAAGAGCGAAACTTGGGGAACCGATGGATCCTGGAAGGCTGTGGTTGAGATGCCAGCTGGACTATACGGCCCATTCCTGGAGAAGCTTGGAGAGATAACCCGGGGAAGCGCTGAGGCTGAAATAATAAAATAATTTAGGATGAGGATCAGATTTGTCAACCTTCTATGAGAATAGGGAGATTGTAACTCCGGGAGATCTACTGGCAGAGGGATACTTCAACGCTGGCCCAAATACGTATAAGATAGGCTCGAGGATATACGCATGCAAGCTTGGACTCGTAGAGTATAAGGGGAGACTCGTCAGCGTAGTAGCCCTAAACACCTTCTATATTCCATCGGTTGGGGATCTAGTTATAGGCAAGATAGTTGAAATGGATATTCACGGATGGGCAGTCGACATAAACTCGCCATACCTCGCAACTTTAAGGGCTCAGGATGCCCTTAACAGACCCTACAAGCCCCAGAAGGATGATCTCTCCGAAATATTAGACATCGGAGATCTAATACAGGCTAAGGTAATAGCGTATGACAGGACGCGAGATCCACTCTTGACCATTAAGGAGCCGGGTCTAGGTAAGATCACGCATGGACAGATCGTGAAGGTCTCACCCGCCAAGATACCGAGGATAATAGGCAGGAAGGGCTCAATGATAAATATGCTTAAAAAGGAGACTAGATGCAATATAACAGTCGGACAGAATGGCTTAATTCACATTTACGGCCGAAATCCAGAAGATGAGCGGATAGCCGTTCTCGCTATAAAGAAGATAGAGCTTGAAGCTCACACCTCCGGATTAACGGATCGCATTGCCGAGATGATACGTAAAGAGAGGAGTGGTGGAAGATAGTATGTCAAATGTAAGGCTAGTCGATGAGAATGGTATTAGAACTGACGGGAGAAGACCTGATGAGCTGAGACCCATAAGATTGGAGGTTGGAGTTTTAAGCAACGCTGACGGCTCCGCATACATCGAGCAGGGAAAGAACAAGATAATAGCCGCCGTTTACGGTCCAAGAGAGGTTCATCCCAGACATCTCGCCCTCCCCGATAGGGCCCTGCTGAGATGCAGATATCACATGGCTCCATTCTCAGTTCAGGAGAGGAAATCTCCAGCTCCAACTAGGAGGGAAGTGGAGCTCTCAAAGGTAATACGTGAAGCCTTAGAGCCAGCGATATTCCTAGAGAGATTCCCAAGGACATCGATAGACCTATTTATTGAAGTGTTGCAGGCAGACGGCGGAACTAGGGCTGCAGGCGTGACGGTTGCATCTCTGGCATTAGCCGACGCTGGAATACCGATGAGAGATCTAGTCGTGGCATGCGCAGCTGGAAAGGCGGATGGCTACATAATACTCGACCTGAATGATATCGAGGATAAGGAGGGAGAGGCCGACGTGCCAGTCGCGTACATGCCAAGCCTAAACTATGTGAGTCTACTCCAGATGGACGGTCAATTAACCCCGGAAGAGTTCGAGCAAGCCTTCAACCTAGCCCTCGAAGGCTGCAGGAAGATATATGAACTTCAGAAGCAATCTTTAAAGGCTAAATACCTCGCAATTAAGGAGGCTGTAGAGGAGGCTGAATGATGACTTCGGCAACTCTTTCCCGCATAAGGCAAAACCAGATCGCGCAGCTGATCGCTAATGGAAAGAGACTTGACGGAAGGGGACTTCTAGATTACCGGCCAATAAACATAGAGATAGGCCTAATCGAGAAGGCTGAGGGCTCCGCGAGGGTAAGTCTGGGAAAGACGGAGGTCATGGCTGGAATAAAAATCGAGGTTGGAG
>QMXE01000123.1 GCA_003661975.1 Candidatus Bathyarchaeota archaeon | reverse complement strand
TTATTTAAGGACTATTGAGATGAGAGTGCCGGAGTGGATCCCCTGTAACGGTAAGTTTTCTTCAGCCTGCATGGCATAAATACCGAGAGAAGATAGAAGATATTATTCTTCGGCATCCTTCGATTTTTGGCGAATGCGTGAGGGAAAGCCATGATTTTGATGACTTCGGATCGCGGCGGAGGGGACATAGCTATAAGGATGAATGGGAATGCATATGGAGTTTTCTAATCGATGGGCTACAGGGACAAGTGAGATTTCATCCGCTAGAAGATTGGAGTGCATTCCAATCATATAAGCCTCCAGATCCATCTGATTCCATAGGACCTCCAAGGGAAGGTTCACCTCCAAACGAGAGCTGGAGTGACGTTAAGAAGCAAATTAGGGATAGGAAGGAGAGAGGCAAAATAGCCGTAGGCTATTTTCCACACGGCTTCCTATTCCAGTGGCTATATTATCTTCGAGGATTCAAGAACTTGATGATCGACTTGATCACCGAGCCTCCTCAGCTTGAAGATCTGATAGGCATGATCAATGAGTATAACTTGAAGCTCCTAGAGATGTGGCTTCAGATGGACGTGGATGTCATGTACTTTGAGGATGATCTGGGAATGCAGGATCGAATGATGATCAACGTTAAGATATTCAGGAGATATCTACTTCCAGCCTATACTGAAATATTTAAGAGAGTTAGGGAGGCAGGAGTGCATGTTCACATGCACAGCGATGGCCACGTCATAGAGGCCGCTGAAGACTTCATAAATGCAGGCGCATCGATCCTAGGCCTACAAAGCAGGGAGAATGAAATTGAGAATATAAAGAGAACATGTAAAGGCAGGGTCTGCATATCCCTATACTTAGATAGCCAATCCAGAATACCCATGGGTACATTTAAGGAGATAGAGGAGCACGTCAGAGAGGCAGTTCTTAACCTAGGATCAAAAAGCGGAGGGCTAATCTTAAATGCCGAGTGTAACGTTGAGACCGCGCTTGCAAATTGTGAAGCTCTCTGCCAAGCATTAGAGAAGTATCAACGATACTACTCTAATTAAGTGAAGACGAATACAAAAGTCACCATGCCCTTTACTATTAAGATTTTTGTTACGGAGGTAACGGCTCCCTAACGAATCTATCCTAAGATAAATGAACGTATAGAGAGGCTGAAGTCAGCCTTGTCCAGTCTAAAACATCTCAGTTTAAGACATTTGAGAGCATAAATATTTCAAGAATGAATGGTAAACGGCCATATCGATGGAAGGCAAATTTATTATTTTAACGGGCTCCGCTCAGATGGAGAATCGTGAGTGCACGCTAAGATGAGCCCGTCAAGGGCCGCTTTGATCTGGAGGGATACATTAAAGATTCCGTGAAGACTCTTAGTTGCTTATTGAAGAGGCTCTTAAGCCTATTGAGGAGCCTTTCGCCCTTGGCCGTTAGGAAGTAGCATCTTCTGGCCTTCTTCTCCATTATCCATCTGCCTAGGATAAGCCCCTCCTCTTCTAGGCTGTGGAGGAAGGAATAGATGGCGCTTGGATTTGAATTTACCCCAGTTAACCTTTCGATTTCCTTTATGATTTCATATCCATGTCTAGGCTTAACTGAGAGAAGCCACAATATGACGATTATATTTAGTCCATTCAGGAAGGCCCTTATTATCTCTACCATATCATTCCCAAATTAATATTCTCTCAAAGTATAAATTAGCCTTTTGTTCAGGGCATCCGTGAAGGCCGTTCAGACATGACGCTTACAGCCCCAACGAAAACATCAACCCTCATATACTCATAAGGAGACTTATTGTGATATTCGACCTCGAAGTTTCAGCCATCTGCATATTCTCCCTCAGCAACTCTTACATTCATTAATTTGAGATTTCCTGCAATCGTGCATATAATGAAACTAGTTTCATAATAACCGTTTGAGCCTCTCAAAATCTTATAGTTCCTCTGGATGCTGAATCACTACGGGAGTAAGGCATTCCTTCTAGCAGTATATACACTTATAAGGAACAGCTCCAATAATTATATTCGGCGAATCAGATGGGAACTATTAAGACGACAATAACAATTGATGAGGACGTCTGGAAGAGGTTCACCTTAATCGTAATCGAGAAGTACGGTTACAGAAAGAAGAATGTGGTTATCGAGCAGCTCATCAGGGAGTTTATTAGAGAGCATGAGTGGCCTAAGATCTACGATGCGATCTGGGCGTTTGAGGAGGATATTATGGAACTGAGAAAGAGCCTTAAGGAGCATGTCTTGATGGCCCATCTATCCCAGCCTCTGGGGAAGCCCCTCCACAGGTATGTGGGCAAAATAGTCATGGAAGAGGATTGTCTAATACTTTCCGGGAAAGACAGGAAGACAGAGAAGACCTCTGAGATCCTTATCCCCCGTGAAAATATACGGGAGGCCTTCTTTGGCTGGGATGATGTGCTGAGGAGATGGAGGGATACGAGGGCATGGATCCGGTCGCTAAGGATAAGATTCGAGGACGAGGGAAAACTTAAGACACTATACATTTACGCCAAGAAGGAGGAGGGAATGATCTACGGAAGAGAGAATAGGAAAATATTTGAAGAATTAAAGCTCGCTTGGAGGATCGAGTCTCCCGAAGATCAGCACTAAAATTCCCCTGATCTAGCAGGGCGAAAATCAATATTGGCTCGATTTAAAAAAATAAAGATGCTGAAGAGCGAAAAGGCTCGCGGCTATAGAATAAATTTAAGGGATCAATCCTCTCGGCCGCATGCACATAATCCTTTGTCTTGAAGGCATCCTATTGTAGAGGATAAATGTTAATAGGGGCTAGGATGATTCTTGATAGGGATTCAGATGAAGATTGCGAGAGTTGAGACTTTCACTGTGGCAGTCCCCTTTGTTCGCAAAATGGAAGTTTTAAATGACAGTCTCGCCAAGGTGCCGAAGGTCATCATTAAGGTTCATACGGATGAGGGATTAATTGGTATAGGTGAGACCTACAGGGGAATACCGGAAAGCGCTGTGCGTGAAGAAGCATCAAAACTCATAGGTAAGGATCCATTGGATATGAACCTGCAGGATCTAGAAGTCTCTCCTAGGCTGAAGCATGTCTTTGAGCAGGCACTTTATGACTTGGCTGGGAAGAGTCTCGGCGTTCCAGTCTACAAGCTGCTGGGAGGAGCCTACAGGACTGAAGTACCAGTCTCCGCATGGTCTCCTTATCATGGACCTAAGAATCCGGAGAAGACGGCTAAGATCGCGGAGTTAGCCGCGGAGTTGGGATATAGCGTGATTAAGCTGAAGGCGAGACCCTGGGATATTGTAGAGACTGTTAAGGCTATAGAGAAGGCTGCAGGACCAGATATGGGTATAATCTGCGATCCAAACACCAGATTTAATCAGCCTTCAATCGCAGTTAAGATCGCCCGAAAACTTGAAGGATACAATATAGTCTGCTTTGAAGATCCCGTTCCAAAGGAGAATCTCTACTGGTATGTTCTTCTAAGACATAAGATTGATATTCCAATAGCCCTCCACATAGGAGGCACCGATATCATTAGAGCCGTAAAGGCTGAGGCATGCGACATAATAAATACGAGTGGAACAATGTGGGAGTTTAAAAGGAACGCTACCATCGCCGAGCTCGCGGGCATACCAGTATGGCATGGATCTGGAAACGATCTTGGAATATTAGAGGCAAGCTACCTGCATGCCTGCGCCGCGACGAAGAATGCTACCCTCACAAGCGATATATTCGGCGAGTTTTGCCGCGAGAACGATCTCATAGTGGAGCCAATAGAGATAAAGAATGGATACGCTAAGGTGCCAGATAAGCCCGGTCTCGGCGTAGAATTAGATGAAAAGGCCATAGAAAAATATAGAATAAAATAATATTCACTCCATCCAAACCTCCAATTTTTTGTAGGTTACCCCTTCAATATGCATAGTCCATCTTTGATTTGCCACATAAATCATATTACTTCATTTTTTCATTATTCCAATCCGGGCTTTTCTGATGATTTACAGAAAAATTCAGCCTCTCAAGAAGGGGTGCCTATTAGCATTTTAGCCCTTTCACGTATTTTTGGTCTGAAGACACATGGATCTCCATGGATTACCAACAGTATAATTTGATTTTATCCCTTATTTTTCTGTAGCCTTTTCATCTAATTCGTTGAACTAGACGTTTGTGTATACTTCTATCTTTAGGCTTTTTGCTGCTTGGATTGCTCTATCCTCAATGTATGGCGTGACAACGAGTAGCCTGGAGGGTTTTCTTCCGGTTTTCATCTCGTAGAGCTCAGCCTTCCTCTTGAGGGAGTATAGGTCTGAGGAGTTAACGTGGGCTTTAACTTCGATGAGGATGACCTTCTCGTTGTGAACTGCCACGTCAACCTCAACTTGGCTTGGGTAGCCGAAAACTATTCCCTCCTCATCGTAGGCCGTCCACCTCTCAATCTTTAATCCAAACTCCTTCTCTATC
>QMXE01000122.1 GCA_003661975.1 Candidatus Bathyarchaeota archaeon | reverse complement strand
GCGTCGTTGGGTTGATATTAGTTGGTTGAGCAGGCTGGTGAATGTGTACATTGGGTTAATTTATATGGTGTATTGGGTTGAAAGCTTTAACCCTTTGACTTTGGTTGTTAGTGCATAAGCTTTATTAGTTGTGTTGTTGTGTTGTTGTTTGTTTTGGTTTTTGTTTGGAGTTGTGTTTGGTTATGCAGCAGTTTGGTCCTCAGATGGGTTATGATCGTGCTATTACTGTTTTTAGTCCTGATGGTCGTTTGTTTCAGGTGGAGTATGCTCGTGAGGCTGTGAAGCGTGGTACGACGGCGGTTGGTTTGAAGTGTGTGGGTGGTGTTGTGTTGTTGGTTGATAAGCGGGTGTCGAGTCGTTTGTTGGAGGTGGGTTCGGTTGAGAAGATTTTTCAGGTTGATGTTCATATTGGTGCTGCTAGTTCTGGTTTGGTTGCGGATGCGCGTGCGTTGATTGATCGGGCGAGGGTGGAGGCTCAGGTTAATAGTGTGACGTATGATGAGCTTGTTGGTGTTGAGGTGTTGGCTAAGCGTGTGTGTGATCATAAGCAGTCGTATACGCAGTTTGGTGGTGTGCGTCCGTATGGTACGGCTTTGTTGATTGGTGGTTTGGATCATGGTGGTGTTGCGAGGTTGTTTGAGACTGATCCGAGTGGTGCGTTGTTGGAGTATAAGGCTACGGCTATTGGTTCGGGGCGTGGTGAGGTGATGGAGTTGTTTGAGGAGAAGTATTCGAGTGATCTTGATGTGGGGGGTGCTATTCGTTTGGGTTTGGAGGGTTTGTTTGTTTCTTCTGAGGGTCGTTTTGATGCTGTTACGGTTGAGTGTGGTGTTGTGGAGGTGTCTACTGGTCGGTTCAGGAAGCTGTCAAGTGAGGAGGTTGAGGGTCATGTTGAGGGTTTTTTGGATTCGCTTCCAAAGGATGAGGTTGAGGATGGTAGTGGTGGTGGGTGATTGGTTAGGGGGTGTTTTTGGGTTTGGTTGGTGTTGATGATTCGGTTGTTGCGCGTTTGAAGCGTGGTGGGGTCTCGTTTGAGGTGTTGGTTGATCCGAGTGGTGCTGAGTCTTTGAGGTCTGGTGAGGGTGGTGTTGGTTTGGAGGATGTGTTGGCGGTTGAGGATGTTTTTGTTGATGCTCGCGCGGGTGATCGGCCTGCTGTTTCTGATCTTGTGAAGGTTTTTGGGACGAGTGACGTGTTGGAGGTTGCTCGTCGGGTTGTGTGTGATGGTGAGATTCATCTCACGACTCTGCAGCGTAAGCGTATTCAGGAGGAGAAGACGAGGCGGGTTGTCAGTTTTATTGCGAGGAATGCTGTTAATCCGCAGACTGGTGCGCCTCATCCGCCTGAGCGTGTTGAGCGTGCTATGGGCGAGGCTGGTGTTTCGATTGATCCTTTGAAGGGTGTGGATGAGCAGGTGAACCTGGTTATGAAGGCTATTCGCCCGATCATCCCGATTCGTTTTGAAGAGGTTGATGTTGCTGTTAAAGTTTCTTCTCTGTTTGGTGGGAGGGTGCATGGGGTTGTTTCTGGTTTTGGCAGGATTCTTCGTGAGGAGTGGCAGGATGATGGTTCGTGGATTGGGGTTGTTCGGTTGCCTGCTGGGTTGCAGGATGATTTTTATTCTGCGTTGAATAGTTTGACTCGGGGCGAGGTTGAAACACGGCTCGTGAAAAAATAATAATAGTGGTAATAGTGATTGGAGTTTGATGTGTTTTGAGTGAGAAGCAGCGTATTGTGATACCTGGCGATCTGGTCTCTCGTGATCCTGCCAGGCGTGGTGACGGGACGTATGTACGTGATGGCAGTCTTTACGCGAGTCTTTATGGTCTTGTGAATGAGCGTGAGAAGATTAGGGTTGTTCCGCTCTCTGGAAAGTATGTTCCTACTCGGCGTGATGTTGTTGTTGGGTTTGTAAAAGAAGTTACTTTTTCAAACTGGATCGTTGATATCGGGTCTCCGTATGAGGGACTCTTGCATGTCTCTGAGTACCCAAGGAGAATTGAGCTTGACGAGATGAGTGCGCATCTTGGGATTGGTGAGGCTGTGCTTGTTGAGGTTAAGGAGGTTGATCCTATGATGAAGGTTGAGCTCACGATGCGGGATCGACGGCTTCGGGTGATTCGCAGCGGCAGGATTGTTGAGATCTCTCCTTCAAAGGTCCCTCGTTTGATTGGGCACGGCGGTTCGATGATCTCGCTCATCAAGGGTGCGAGTGATTGTTCTATTGTGGTTGGTCAGAACGGGCGTGTATGGATCAATGGCAAGGGTTGTGACGAGGGGCTTGCAGCAGAAGCGATCGATAAGATTGAGAGCGAGTCTCATATTCCAGGGCTTACCGATCGGTTAGGCAGGTTCTTTGAAGAGACGAAGAACGATGCTGATCTTAACGAAAGTGATAGTAACGAAAGTGATAGTGAAGAAGAGGTTGTTGTTGAGTCTGGAGAAGAAGCTGGGAAGGGTAATAATATAATAGACGAACTATTAGAGTAACGAAGAGACGAGAAGAATACTGACTATTTGAACAGGCGGTGATGATAAGTGACCAAGCCAGAGAGTTTCATAACCAATGGAATCAGGATAGATGGAAGGAAACCAGAAGAAATACGACCGATAACAATCGAAGTCGGAGTACTTGATCGAGCCGATGGATCATGCTACATAGAACACGGGTTAAACAAAGTGCTTGCAGCTGTTTACGGACCAAGAGAAGTCCACCCACGACACATGCAAAAACCAACAACAGCCATAGTGCGATTCAGATACAACATGGCATCCTTCTCAGTAGAAGAACGAAAACGACCAGGACCTGACAGGCGAAGCGTAGAAGTTTCCAAAGTGAGTCGTGAAGCCTTAGAACCCGTGATATTCACAGAATACTTTCCTAAATCAAGCATTGACGTCTTCGTGGAAGTACTCCAGGCAGACGCTGGAACCAGGACAGTTGGGATAAACGCAGCCTCAGTCGCACTCGCAGACGCAGGCATACCGATGCGCGGACTCGTCTCGGCATGCGCAGTCGGCAAAGTCGACGGAGAACTGGTACTCGACCTGATGAAAGAAGAAGACAACTACGGAGAAGCAGACATGCCACTTGCAATGACACAAACAGGAGAAATAACACTCCTGCAGATGGACGGAAACCTAACACCAGAAGAATTCGAAAAAGCAATCGAAATGGCACAAGAAGGCTGCAAAAGAATATACGAAATCCAGAGAAACGCACTGATCGAACGATACAAGAGAGACATCGAAACAGAAGAAGAACCACTAGAAACACCCGAAGAAGAACCAGTAGAAGTGGAAACAGTCGTTGAAAACGAAGCAGAAGAAGAGACCAGCGAAGAGGTGGAGAGCGAATGAACGACGACGTAATGAACCAATTAAAAAAAGACTACCTATACAAGCTAATGCTCGAAAACAAGCGAGCAGACGGAAGAAACTTTGAAGAATACCGAGAAATAGAGATACAAACAGACATAATCGACAAAGCAGAAGGATCAGCAAGCATAAAACTCGGAAACACCTACCTCGTAGCAGGAATCAAAATACAACCAGGAGAACCATTCCCAGACACACCAGACGACGGCGTAATAATCACAAACATAGAACTACTACCAATGGCATCACCAATCTTCGAAGCAGGACCACCCAGAGAAGACGCAGTCGAACTCGCACGAGTAATCGACCGAGGCATCAGAGAATCAAAAGCAATCGACCTGAAACAACTATGCATCACACCAGGAGAAAAAGTCTGGATCATATTCATAGACATCCACGTCCTAAACGACGGAGGAAACATCATGGACGCAGCATCACTCGCAACAACAGCAGCACTACTAAAAACCAAAATACCAGAAAAACAATACCAACTCGGAAACAACAACAACGACGACAAACGACTACCAATCCGAAACATCCCAATAGCAACAACAGCAACAACACTCGAAAACACAATCATACTCGACCCCACAAACGACGAAGAACAAATAGCAGGAACAAAACTAACAATCATCACAAACACCAACAACACCATATCAGCAATACAAAAAAGCGGAAGAGAACCACTCACACCAACCCAAATACAACACATAACCACACTCGCAAAAGAACAATCACAAAAACTACGAGAAAAATTCCTCGAGGTATAAAACCATGGCACAACAAAGAAAGAAAGGAAAAAAAACAGGAACAAGCGGAAAATACGGACCCCGATACGGAAGAAAACTCAGAAAAACAGCAGCAACCCTAGAAACAAAAACCAAACAAAAATACAAATGCCCCAAATGCGGACACACAACACTACAACGCACCCACACAGGAATCTGGAAATGCACCAAATGCAACCACACCACAACAGGCGGAACACACACACCCAACACACCCCAAGCACAAATCACACAACGAACAATCACACAAACAACAACACAACACAAAAAATAAAAAAAAGAAAAAAAGACGAAAGAAAAAAAGAGAAAAAGAGGG
>QMXE01000121.1 GCA_003661975.1 Candidatus Bathyarchaeota archaeon | reverse complement strand
ATGTCCTGTGGAAGTACGGAAAGCATCTCATTGCGATACCGTAAATTCACTTTATTAAGGTGAAGACACATATAGCCTTTTTAGTGATGCTATGTTCTTTGCGTGGCAATTAACTGTTTTCTGAGCGTAATTTGGTGCTGGAGGGCAGGTATCGATGAAAAGGAAGCATCTTGCGATATTACTCTCCAGATTAGAGCCTAATCCTGAGCCTAAATTGAAGTGGGAGAGCTATAATATCGACGCTGAAAGCGCAGCTGAAATGGTATATACAGCCTTTCTTCACGGTGATATTAAAGGAAAAAGGATCGCTGACTTGGGATGCGGTTCTGGAATATTGGGCATAGCAGCCATGCTACTTGGGGCAAGCCAAGCCGTTGGAGTGGAAATCGATAAGACAGCCTTGGAGACCGCTGTAATCAATGCTAAGAAAGCGGGAGTAAAAATCGATCTTATCCTTGGAGATATAGAATGCATCGTTGGAAGGTTTGACACCGTGTTAATGAATCCGCCTTTCGGAACATGGAGGAAAGGATTTGATGTTAAATTTTTGAGAAAGGCCATAGAGATCTCAGATGTTGTATATTCCTTGCATAAGCGAAGCGAGTCTGTTCGACTCTTCCTTCGAAGAGAAATATCAAGAATAGGCGGTAAAGTTGACTGGCTAAAAGAGATGACCATAACCATCGGGAGAATCTATCCATTCCATAAGAAAACAAGATATCAGGTTGAAGTTGACCTTTACAGGATACTAACAAGGAAGCGTAGGAGTTAGGGCAAGACTAATATGGAAGCTACGAGACCTTCTTAAGGTGAAAATGCGGCATAACAGAAGTGTTGTTTATGAGGGAGATAAGCAGCGGACAATTCGTTATTCCAGGAGAAAAACTCGGTGTAATTGAAGAGTTCATACCAGACGTTGGCACCTACGTAGAGAATGGGAACATATATTCATCCAACATGGGCTTTGTATTAATAGACTTTATCAATAAGAAGATATCTGTTTATCCGGCAACGCATAACGTGAGTATTCCAAGAGTGGGAAGCATAGTTACTGGGTATGTCACGACTGTTCAGAATGCATTCGCGCTTATTAGGATATTCAGGGTCGGAAGAAAGACATTATCAGGGTCTTTTACTGGCGTCATTCACATATCTGATATAAGTCGCCGATACGTCGATAACATATATGATGCCGTCAGGTTGGGAGATATAGTCCGAGCTAAGGTCATAAGCGATAAGAATAAGATCTACCATCTTTCAATCAAGGATGAGAATCTCGGAGTGATCTATGCATTCTGTTCCCAGTGCGGAGGAAACTTGATTAAGCGGAGAAACCTTAAATGTGCAGTCTGCGGAAATACTGAGAAACGTAAGATAAGCGTGGATTATGGAAAAGTAATAATTTAGTGAGGAGAGCGATTATGGAACTTAAAGTGTTACGGAGAACCCCAAATGAATTAAAAATCGAAATAGAAGGCGAAGGACATACTTTCTGCAACCTATTGGAATCCGTCCTTTTAGAGGATAAGATGGTCGAGTTTGCTGGATACGATGTGCCTCACCCCCTAATCTCAAACGCAATATTCTTTATAAGAACCAAAGAGGGAAAGAGGCCTGAGGAAGCGTTAATCGAGGCCATCGAAAAAATTCGGCGTAGAGGAAGAGAATTAAGTCAAGAATTCAATGATGCCCTCAAAATGTGGAATAAACAACAGAATCCTCGAGAGTCTAAGTCCAAAGAAGCCTAATCTCTTCAGCTATTCTCTGCAGAAGAATCCTCCAAGAATCCCTAATATCCTCGGATCTCTCTATGATTTTGAGAATATCCCAAATAGACATAACTCCCCGCAGCCAGGCATAGACTATTAAGGCCTCAGCCGCATTTGCCATCTCATGCTTATCCATCCTGAATGGCAAAATCTTTCTTAAACCAGCTTCTCTAAGAGCAGAAGCGAGAGTCTCATTATCCAATTTTTCGCCCACTGGCTTTCCACTCCTAAATGATAGAGCCAATGAATAGATGAAGTTTACAAAGGCATCTCCCAGAGCAGCCAAGTCATGATCAATTAGGATGTCCCTTAGGCTTTGATACTTAAGAATAAACGGGAAATCTGAGCGCTTAAATAGGCGCTTTATATCATGCATGAATGAGAGATCCGCATAGAGAGAGAAATACCTTTCTATAATCGAACCATATCTCCATTAGTGCAGATTTGGGAAGAACAATGAAAACGATCATCCTAAAGGTCAACGCTGACAGGCCGGAAAAAAGTAAGATTAGAGCCGCAGCGAAGATCATCCGGGAAGGCGGCTTAGTGGCATTCCCAACAGAGACTGTTTATGGTTTAGGAGCCAACGCCCTAGACCCAAAGGCCGTTAGACGAATATTCGCCGCTAAAAAGAGGCCGCTAGACAACCCTTTAATTATTCACATAGCGGATAAAGCCGACGTCTATTGGCTTGCAGATAAGATTCCAAAAGACGCTGATAAACTTATGGATTTATGGCCTGGACCACTAACCCTAGTCCTTAAGGCCTCAGACATAATACCAAAGGAGACAAGAGGGGGACTCAGCACAGTAGCGATAAGAATGCCAAATCATAAGGTTGCATTGGCTCTCATCAGAGAGTCTGAAGTTCCAATAGCCGCTCCCAGCGCAAATCTAGCTGGTCGACCTAGCCCCACAACAGCTGAACATGTAAAACAGGATCTAGATGGAAAGATCGAGATGATCCTTGATGCAGGTCCAACAAGAATAGGCGTGGAATCAACGGTTATAGACCTAACTTCGGAGTCCCCTCAAATCTTGAGGCCGGGAGGCCTAACATATGAAGAATTAAAACGTATATTGGGTGATGTCAGGCTTCATCCATCAGCGATAGCCGATAGGAGAGTAAATCTGAAATATGCGCCTTCGCCGGGCATGAGGCACAAACATTACTCTCCAGAGGCTCAGCTAATCATTGTTGAGGGAGAATTAAATGCGATGATCAATAAGATCCAAGAGTTAGTTGGGCTTTACAGAGGAAAAGGCAGGCGAGTCGGCATCTTGGCTACAGATGAGACGCAACGCAGCTATCATGGGGCATACGTAGTAAAGTCCCTTGGAAGCCGTGAAGATCCATCCTCTATGGCAAGGAATCTCTTTAAATTACTAAGGGAATTCGATGAAGAAAAGGTTGACATAATAATTGCTGAGGGAGTTCCAATGAAGAGTTTAGGATTAGCCGTCATGAATAGGCTTAGGAAAGCATCTGGCTTCAACATTGTAAAGGCGAACTGATACCGATTGAGCAACCATACATGGCTACTACTATAATGTGATCCTTCAGCGTATATTGCTGATGGAAAAGTGAACCTTTTGTAATTTAAATTGCACTAATCATATTTCCACTCGATGTTTTTGGATGAGATTTCCTTCCAGCATTTCCAGCATATCGGCAACCTCTTTCCATTAAACATTATGTATAAGGCTATATCAGTGCTTGAGCATCGTTTATTCCAGGGATTCATGCATCTCTCAACAAGAGTTGCCTCTCCATCTACACGCTGTTCCTTCGATGAAAACCTTCTCATCCATTATCCCCAATCCTCGGGGGACCGAAACGACTATTTAAGGAGTCTGTGAATTTTGGGGGAGGGGGGATCCACTCTCAGTTGACCATCTGATTTTTTCTAAAAATTCCAGGAATGCTCTTACTATTTTATGTTCTCTATTTATCTGATACGTTTTTGGAGTGAATGGATATTCCTTAACCCATCCCAGATTAATAAGAGTTTTTAGCTGTTCTTCTACTGATGGCGTTCTCACGCCAGTAGCCTTAACCAACGCATATTTTGTATGTGCTTCTTCTGGATGAAGGGCTAAGTATAGGAGTATTCTGAATCTACTTCCCCCTCCAAATCCCTCTTCAAGATTCTTCCAGAGACTTCTTTTTTTATCCCTCACTTCGTCCCCTTCCTTAATCTCTCAGCAAGGCTATTCAGAAAATCTTCGAGGTCGATGACGGATGCCCCTGATATTCCAATCTCCGTTAGAGACTTCATATCGACTATACCACGATATATCAGATCCTGCAAGTATTCCTCAAATTTTTCGGTAGGCTTAACATCGAACTCCTCACATACAACCTTATAGCTCTTGTATATATCACGAAGCCCAACGTATGCTGAGCCACTCAATTTTAGACTGCGAACAAGCGCTAATAGTATGAGACGTTCATCCATATTTAGGCTTATGATATCCTCGGTGGTTATCGATGGACCAATCTCACTATAAACTTTTCTAACGTGATCCGGCAGGATCCTATCTGATCCTCTACTCTCAGCTAGGTTTCCAGCATAGTATAGAAGATCCAATCCAACGCGTATATCGCCGTTCACCGGAGGATTAGCAGTTATCTCACTTATTAGATCAAGAGCCTCCTCGCTCACAGCTTCAGGGTAGAATGCCTCCTCGATCCGACTTGAGAGTATATCCCTAATT